>DATJFU010000387.1:0-3822 GCA_035495495.1 Bdellovibrionota bacterium | reverse complement strand
GATGGGCACGCCCCAGAGGGCCATGATCGCGTCGCCGACG
This sequence comes from Bdellovibrionota bacterium, assembly GCA_035495495.1. Taxonomy (GTDB): domain Bacteria; phylum Bdellovibrionota; class UBA1018; order UBA1018; family JADZFF01; genus JADZFF01. The sequence goes on along the minus strand of DATJFU010000387.1, from coordinate 3,782 downwards.
TACTTGTCCACGATGCCGCCGTGCTCACGGATGATGCGCACCATGCGGGTCATGTACTCGTTGATCATCTCTACGACGCCCTCGGGCTCCATCTTCTCGCTGAGGGAGGTAAAGCCGCGGACGTCGCTGAAGAAGATCGTCGCCGAAAGGCGTTCGCCGCCCAGCTTGACCTCACCCGAGAGGAGCTTGTCGGCGATCTCTTTGTTGTGGAACTTGTTGAAGGTCTCTTTCACACGGTCGCGCTCCTCGAGACCCTGCGCCATCTCGTTGAAGGCCACCGAGAGGTGCCCGAGCTCGTCGTGGCTCTTGGGTTTGAGGGCGATACTGAAGTCACCCTTGGCGATCCGTTTGGACGCGTCCATGAGGGCGCGGATGGGGGTCGTGATCGTGCCCGAGTAGACGTAGCCAAAGAAAAAGGCCATGCAGAGAACGATCACGGCGGCGAGGATCGAGCGGTACTTGACCCGCTGGGCGGCCTCTTTGGCCTTGCCCTCGGGGACGTCGGTGACGACGCCCAGCCCGCCAAAGCCGACGAGCCGGAACGCGCCGAGACGGAACTCGTGGCTCGCGGGGTCCATGTACCGGGTCTGACCGTTGCTGAACTTGCCGGAGAGCATCTGCTCGACGATCCCGAGGTGCGCGACGTTCTCACCGGCGAGAACGCGGGCCGGATCCGGGTGCACGAGCAGGCGACCGCGGCTGTCGACCAGGTAGCTCGTGAACAAGGGGCTGGCTCCGAAGGACTCACCCAAGGCCGCGCCGTCGGCGACGACGACGATCACGTGCGTGAAGGTCTTTGGAACCGTGGGCGATTCGATGAAAGGAACCGTGAACACCAGAACCGGGCGGCCCGAATCCGTCGCCACCGCGGAGACCTGGGGCACGCCCGTCTCGGCGGTGATCCGGGCGTCCAGGCCACCCGTGGTCAGCGCGGCCTTGAGCACCGTGTCGGGCTGGGTACCGGTACGGGCCTCGAACTCGGGCGAGGCCGACACCTTTGCCGTGTACGCGGGGTCCGCGGGTTTGATGATGATCGAGGCCAGAAAGGCCCCGTCCTTCTCGAAAATCTCAGTGAGAACGCGGCTGCCGGCGGATTTCTCGTCGATCAGGCCGGTCGCCGCGATCCGGCCCATCTCAGACAGGTTGCTGAGGTAGGCGCGCGTGCGGGTCACCAGGGACGAGGCTGTGTCGGCGTTCATCTGCTGGATGAGGGCCGTGTTGTCCTCGACGAATAGATGGGTCGCGATCCCCACGATCCCCGCCACGGAGGCCAGGAGGAGGATGCCGATGAGGCTGATCAGCTTGGCGCCGATCGTGATGCGGATCCGAATACGCAGGTTCTCGGTTGCGATCTTGACGGACACGGCGCGGATTCCTCCGGCAACCTATCGGAACTCCCGGCAAAAAATTTGAGATTTATTCGCGGATTCCGAAAAGACGTACGAGATGAGCTCCCGTGCGTACACTTCTGCCCTGAGGACCGCCCTGGTCGCGGCGATCTGCCTCGGGGGCGCCTTTCAGGCGGGCAAGATGCTGTACATGGACTACACCCGGCCCGTGGGCGAGGGTGACGGTCCGGCGGTCGCGAGCGTGGAGTGGCAGAGCTCGCAGGTCCGACGCAAGCCTCCGAGCTCCTACCTTTGGGGCGGGGTTCAGACCGACGATCCCCTGTACCGGCGCGATTCGGTGCGCACCGGCGCCGACAGCGCGGCACGCATCAAGCTCAAAAGCGGGACCACCCTGGAGCTGGGCGAGAACAGCCTCATTGTTCTCGAAGACTCCGAGGACCTCTCCTTTAATACCCTCAAGGGCTCCCTGGTCGTGCGCAAGCCGTCGGGCGCCACCCGCGTGACGGTGGACGCCGAGGGCAAAAAGACCGCGACGCAGTTGCAGGTCAGCCTCGTCGAACCGGAACCGGGGACCTCCTTTGCCGTGGCACCGGGACAGCGCTTTCAGGTCCGCCTGAAGTGGAAGCGCTGGGGCGATTCGCCCGGCAAATCGCGCCTGCAAGTGGCTTCAAACTCTAGCTTTTCTCGAGTGGTCAAGGACCTGGCGCCCGAAGGCGAGTCGACCGAGATGGTCCTGGACCTCCCGGCGGGCGAATACTACTGGCGGATCCTCGAGGCGGGAGCCGGCGCCAAGGCCGCCGGCGACACCTCTCGCTTCTCCGTCAATGAGCTGTCGCCCCCCAAACTCCTCTCCCCGGCCGACAACGAGGTTTCGGAGATCGCGGGAGACGAAGGATCGGTGCAGCTCCGCTGGGTGCCGACCGAAGGCGGGCACGCCGTGCGCCTCGAGCTGACCGCGGCCGATGACCCAGGCTTTGGTCACGCGCGCACGGTGGAAGTCGACGGGCGGACCGGGTTTGCCACGGTCGACGATCTCAAAGAGGGTCAGTATCTTTGGCGGACCCAGGCGAGCCTCGGCGATCTCAAGGTGCCGGGCGCTCCTAGGCACTTTGCTCTGAAGAAGTCCCTGCACCTGAAGGTGGCTCTTGCCTCGCCCGAGGACGGCGCGGCGCTCGAGTGGCGGCCCCGCCTGCGCTTTGCGTGGAGCACGACCGTGCTCGACAAGCTGGCGTATCGCCTGAGGATCCGCAAGGCGGGTGAGAACACCAAGTACTTACTCGAGCAGGAACTTGGCGCGCCTGCCTTTGCCTGGGACGACCCGGTCGATGGTCCACTCGAGTGGCAGGTCTCCGCCCTCGCCGAAGGCAAGGACGTCGGGGACTCGGAATGGCGGCCCTTCTCCGTGCGTCGTGGTGATCCCCTGGCGCTCCTTGAGCCCGCGGACCAAGCGGTGATCCGATACTGGGGCGAAACCCCAGACACCCGGCTGAGCTGGAATCCGGATCGCGCGGTCGAAAAGGACGGTCTCCGCTATCACCTCGAGGTTTCTCCGCAGTTCCGCTTTGAGCGGGACGTGAAGACGGCGGATCTCCAAAAACACGAGATTCAGTTCTCGACCCTGGGACTCCCACCGGGCCGGTACTTCTGGCGAGTGACGGTCCTGGACGAGTCGGGCAAGGTGGTCAAGGCCAGCGAAACCCGCAGCTTTGATCAGGGAGTGCATCCCCTGCTCCCGGCGCCGGTGGCCGTCACGCCCCGCGAGGGCGAAAAGTTCGAACAGCTGGACCAGGAGCGTAAGACCGTTCTTCACTGGGAGAAGGTGGCGGACGCCCGCGGTTACCGGGTGATGTTGAGCCGGGCCGACACGGCGGACAAGTCACGGCAGGACTTCCAGGCCGAGGGCGACTCGCTCGAGCTGCCCGCCCTCAAACAAGAGGGCGAGTACTACTGGAGCGTGAGCGCCGTCGATCCTCTGGGCCGCGTGGGCGAGGCTTCGCCGCCAAGGAGGTTTTCGATTTCGTGGGGTGGCCAGCTTGCCGCCCCCTTGGTCAAAGCGCCCGAGCCCGGAGAGGTCGACTTCAAGTGGGACGCGGTCGAGAACGCCGTCCGCTACGAGGTAGAGGTCGGGCGGATCGACGAGACTCCCAAGTCCGTCCCCGTGGACGGCCGTTCTTGGGAAGGCAGCGAAGAGAAGCACTCCCCTGGCCTGTACCGCGTTCGCGTTCGCGCCGCCGACCGCTTTGGGCGCGGCGGCGCCTGGAGCGCGCCGCAGGCCATGGTGGTATTTGCGTCCCCACCACAGCCGGTGTCGCCCACGGACGGCGCCAAGGTGCAGACCTACTTTGACGGATCGGACGTGACCCTGCAGTGGGTTCCGCGCAAAGGCGCGGACGCCTATCTCGTGGACGTCTTTAGCGGAGGCCTTCTCGTCAA
>DATJFU010000386.1:0-4332 GCA_035495495.1 Bdellovibrionota bacterium | reverse complement strand
CCTGCTCACGAAGGGCAGCCACCACCCGATCCTCACCGAAGAGGACGGCCTGCTCCTGGGCAAGAAGCCCGATTCGAGCGCGATTTGGATCGTGGACCCCTTGGACGGCACCTTTAACTACGACCGCAACCTTCCGCTCTGCTGCGTGGCCGTGGCGCTGTGGAAGACGGGCCCCCTCGATCCATCGGGCGTGCCCACGCCGATCGAGCCGATCCTGGGCGTGATCTACGACTTCAACCGCGACGAGGCCTACATCGGCCTCATTGGCGAGGGCGCACGGATCAATGACGAGCCGTTCACGGCGTCAGAAGTGACCGAGGTCGCGCAGGCGGCTCTCGCCACTGGCTTTCCGGTGGGACGCGACTTTGGCCAAGGCTCCCTCATGCACTTTGTCGAACAGATCCGCGGCTTCAAGAAGCAGCGACTGCTCGGCACCGCGGCCCTCGCCATGGCCTTCGCCGCCTGCGGGCGCGTGGACGCCTACCGCGAGGACGGGGGCCGCCTTTGGGACGTGGCCGCGGGCCTCGCCATTCACCTGGCGGCGGGGGGACACGTCTGGTGGGAGCTCACCGAAAAGGTGGGCGAACGCAAGCACTGGTACGTGAACGTCGCCACGGCCGGGACGAAGGCGATCTTGGATCACCTGACGGCCTAAGGGCCGTTACCGTGCTAGCCAGTTCGCCACGATCCCCACGACGCAGGTGATGGGAAGGGGCGCGAAGGCCCAGCCCTTGGGCCGGTCAAATTCCACCGGCAGGAGCATCAGGAACGCGAAGACCAGAAACAGCGCCGGACCCCAGGTCATGGTGCCGGTCCAGAGGTAGAGAATGCCCCAGAGCATGCCGACGAAGGTCGTGGGCAGGCCCACGAACACGCTCTTGCCGGGCGCGGCCTGGTGCACGTTGAAGTAGCCGAGGCGCGTGACGGTCGCGAGCAGGTAGGCCGAGGCGCAGATCCCCCACCACCACTTGCCCGCTTCGGTCGTCGCGAACGCGAGCATCCGGAGCGCCACGAGCGGCGTGACGCCGAAGGCGACGACGTCGATGAGCGAATCGAGCTGCGCGCCGAACTTGCCCTGTTCGGCGCTGCGCTTAAAGAGCCGCGCGAACTTGCCGTCGAACATGTCGGCGAGCGCGCTCCCGGCGATGAATGCCCCAGTCAGGTGCCACTCTCCCCTCGCCGCCTCGTGCATGGCACCCAGGGCGCAGAGAAACGAGAGGTACGACACCAGGTTGGGCAGCGTGATGTACCGAAACGGCGACGGGCGGGCGCGGCGGAAGAGGGTCATGGGTAGATTGTGAGGCCAGGGGCCTGTGATTTCAAATGGTTGAAAAACTTGAGGTCACAAATTGTGACCTCAAGATGGCACGGACCCTGCTCTTGGGGCGTGCATGCGCGCCAAAGACCCGCGAATCAGTTCACCTCCAGGTCCCAGTTCCAGTCGGAGCCTCCAGGAACCGGTCACCTTGTCGCCTTCATTGACTCTATGTCTTATTTATGAGACATTGGAGTCAACTTGATCCACGTTCACCGGACCTGTGAACGGGAGCTTGAATCCATGCCAGAAGAGCTGAGGGAGCCGTTTCTCGAAGCAGTCACTAGGCTTGAGGCTGGACAGATGCTGAGCATGCCGTTTTCACGGCCCATGCCGCGAATTGGGCCGGGGGTGCATGAGCTACGGTTTCGCTGGAAGGCAGGCGTGTTCCGGATCTTCTACTGGTTACGTGGCGCCGGAGACGTCTTTTTTCTTCACGCGTTTCACAAGAAGACGGAGACGACTCCTGAGAGGACCCTTTGGATGGTACAGCAAAGACTGAGGAGCTTTCGGAGATGAGGACGGCTAAGAGACACACAGTCTTTTCGCTCGCAAAGAAACTCAACGTCCCGGCGGGCAGAGCCATGGAGGCCGTCATCAAAGCGCAACTGACTATGGCCGTCATACGCGTAGTTCTCGAGAAGGGTCTCACCCACGCAGAACTCGCTCGACGCTCAGGTCTACCTAGGAGTGCGGTGACTGGGATTCTCTCGGGTAGCTTGCAGAGGGTGACGATCAACAGAGTCTTAAGACTGGTCGATGCGGCGGGTCTGATCGCAGAAATTAAGGTCAGGCCGGCGGCCTAAAAGTACAACCGCGCGCCGACGTTGATCTGCCCCGACGGGGCCTCAGTGGGCGCGCCGCCGCCTGGCGCGTAAGTAAAGTCATTGAGCCAGTGGTACTGGCCGTAGAGGCGCAGAAACTTGAAGTCGATAAAGGCCCCAGCGCCCCAGTCGGTGCCGCCGTACCGGTTGCCGGACGAGTTGGGCGTGCCCTCAAAGCGGCTCTGAAAGAGCCCCTCCAGACCAAAGAACCGGGCGAGATAAAGGTTCATCGAGACGCCTACCATGGGGTTGCGGCTCGACTGCCTGACTCCCGAGAGCTCGCTCCGGAGACCGCCCTGGAGCGTGATGTTGGTCCCCTGGGCCTGGAGCCCGAAGAGCCGAAGCAGAAACAGCGCCTGCCAGTATCGCTCCTGGGCAGAAAGGTTGGTGTACTGCGCCTCGAGGCCAAAGATCGAGGCGTACGCCGCCAAATGGCCGTTGAAGCCTGCCGCGTTCGCCCCACCGCCCGAAGGGTTGTTCAGAAGGTATTCGCCGCCCAGGTAGAACTCGTAGGGACTGGGCGAATGGATCGCGAGCCAAAGATCCATGAGGCGCATCTTGTCCCGGGTTTCGATCCAGTCCGAGATGCTCCACCGGCTCTGTTGCTTCTTCTCTTGTTTGCGCAGCACCCACTCGTACACGTCCTCACCGCGGGCCACGGAGGGCCCCGCCACCATTAAAACGAGGATGGAAACGAGTAGCGCGCGCATAAGAGTTACCTAAACCACCAGCCGGTTGATCACGTCCAAGGCTCCGCCCTTGCCCGTGTCCACGGTTTCGAGCCCGTTTTGGTTGGCGCCGTTGCCGGCGGCCCGGGACATCTCGCTCGCGGTGTGGAGATCGATCGTCCCCGCCCCCGCTATGTGCGCCCCCGTCACCCCGATCGAAGCCGTGTCCGCAAGAAGAGAACCTGAATCGGGGAGGTCCGCCAGGGCCGAAACCCCGATCGATCCGCTCCCAAAAATTCCACCGATTCTTTGCATCCTATCCATTCAACAATCAATTGATGGGGCTGACAATGCGTCGAGCCCGACACAGGGGACGTACTCAATGTATATGCGCGCCGGGGGCTAGAAACCGGGGCAACCATTGTGGAACCGCAGCATCATGGGCCACCGGCGTGTAGAGAAATCCCAACCGGGTCGAATCCCAGTCGGTGGGTCCAACGTCGGTGGGTGGACGGCATGAAACGTTCACCGCGGGCGCCGAACCGCACGCCGCCGAGTAGATCTCGCAGCCAAAGTACCCCAGACCCGCGGCCTTGAGCCGCAGCTGGAGACACGAAGCCTGCACCTGCGTCCCGCCGTGCGGGGTCGTCACGTGCCAGAGCCGGTGCGAGGGGTCCTTGGCGAAATTCAAGAACGAGTCCTTGGCCGCGTAGATGGAGTCAATGAGGTAAAGCTCACGGGTCCGGTCAGCCCAAACACCATTGGAGGCGATCAGCGAAAGTCCGCGGTAGGCGCCGCTGTGGCCGGCAAGGGTGATCGAATCGGGTTCGACCTCGGAAACGAGCCCACCCTGCCGGGCGCGATCCAGAATCTGCGTCAGAAACGCGCGGTAGCCGGCGGCCGGCCCGAGCGCCGCCTCATGCTGCTGGGTCACTGGACCCACGCTCAACGGAACGACCATGATCGCGTCGCGCCCCGACGCCTTGAGCGCCTGCGGGAGCTGAAAGTCCGAGAGATACTGCGCGAGGGTTCGGTTCGAGGCGTTGTTGCCGTGAAGGTAGAGGATCACGTCGGCGCGCGGGCGCGAGTGAAACTCCGCAGGCACGACCACCGCGACGTCGTTTGGATACGCGGGGACGCGCCCAGTGCAAACGACGGGGTCCGTGCCTAAGCACACGAACCCCGCCAAGATGACTGAAATCAGGCGCCAGCCTTAGGAGACCAGCTGTTGCACCAGCCGCCGGAGTTCACGACGCCGGTCGGGATGAGCGTGCACTTGCCCCAGGTGCCGTTGGCGGCCGTGTAGAAGTTGCAGGCCTTGCAGAACTGCTTGGCCCCCTCGGCGCCCGCGCGCTTGGGCCACTGGGTGGCGTCCACCTTGGTGGCGTCGGCGTGGTAGCCGAGGGCCTTGGCGGTCGCGTCGGTCTCCGGGTTGACCGGGGTCATCCCCGCGGGGGGCGCTTCGCCACCGCCGCCGCCTTCTTGATTGCAGGCCTCGAGGGCCGCGATGGCGGGAGCGAGCACG
>DATJFU010000385.1:0-5372 GCA_035495495.1 Bdellovibrionota bacterium | reverse complement strand
TGATGATCCAGTAAGGATTGATGTCGAAACGGAGGGTCAAGGCCAGGTCGTCCTGGTGGCTTTCGCGGCCCGAGGTCAGATTCAAGTTGGGAAGCGAGGTCGAGAAGTACAGGCCGGGTTGCAGCCAATCGGTGAAGCGATAGGCCACCATGCCGTAGCCGCCGTGGGCGAGCGTCGCTCCGTTCTTGAAGAGGGCGGTATTGGTGCTGTCGTTGATTCTCTCAAAGATGCGCTCGTACTCGGCGGTGATCGCCAGGTCATTGTGCGAGTACCTGAGCGAGGTCACCCAGAGGGTGGCGGGGAATTTGAGCGAAACCTCGGTCGTGCCGCCTGCCTGGAGGTTGATGTCGAAACGTAAGGTTTGAAGGGACGTGGATACGTGAAAGCCCTCAAGGGGCGTATCCCACATCAAACGTGCCCCAATGAGGTAGGGGGTATCCAGCCGTTCGAAGGCGATCGGAGCTCCCACGGTATTGGTGAACGGTACGGCCATGGTGCCGCCGTAGAGCCGGTATTCGAGCGCGCCCGCCGATCCGGTGCCCGTGTATCCGTAGATCTCGGCGCCGTCCTCAGCCAGAAAGAAGTTGCGGTTCGACGCGGGATAGACTGATTGGGGAAGAAGAATCGGAACCCGGGCCGAGTCGATGTCCACCACATCGTTGTAGAGACCGAAGGGGGTCTTGACCCGACCAAAGCGGATTCCGAACCGGTCGTTGGGATGATAGTCCATGTACGCCCAGTCGAGCTTGGAATCCAGGCTGGTTCCGGAGCCAAGACGTTGAACAAAGAGCTGCATTCCCATGCGGAGGCTGTCCGCGAGACCCTTGGTGAAATTGAGACCCGCTTCCGTGTAGTCCAGGCTGCCCGTCTTGGACTGGAGCAGGAAGTTATTGTCCGTGGTCTTGATCGCACCCTGGCTCAGGAATCCGTGAAACTGAAATGCCGACGAATCGACAGTGGCGGTTTCTCCCGCGGCGAATGCGGAGAAATCTCCAAGAAGTAGAAACAGCAAATTGACACCGGCTGCGGAAAGGATTGCCTGCTTCAGCTGTAATCGGTGTCCCATGTCACGCCCCCGGTCTGCGATTTTATGGTTATGCTAATAGTAATTTTGCTTAAGTAAAGAGTTCATGGGACATCCGCTCAAGTTACTTCTCATCGAGGATTCCGCCGAGGACGCGGCTCTCCTGTCCCACCTTCTAAAAAAGGAGGGATTTGATCTCGACGTCACTCGAATCGAGGGTGCTGAGGCACTCAGGGAGGAGCTCAGGCGGGGGCCCTGGGACGTGGTCATTTCTGACTTCAACCTCCCCCGTCTCACCGGCCTGCAGGCGCTGGAAATAGTGCGGTCGGTGCAGAAGGACCTGCCATTCATTCTGGTTTCCGGCAGCGTGGGAGAACAGCTGGCCGTGCAGGCCATGAGAGCGGGCGCCCAGGACTATATCATGAAGGACAATCCGGCCCGTCTCGCGGCTGCGGTCCGTCGTGAGATGGCCGAGGCGGGAGAGCGCCGTAAGCGCAGGGAGGCGGAGGCGGCCCTCGAGGAGAAGAACAAGCAGCTCATCGTCGCCCAGCGCATGGAAGCGATCGGGCGGTTGGCGGGCGGCATCGCCCACGATCTCAACAACATGATCGGTGCCGGGACCATCTACGCCGAAATGGCGTTGGAACCGGGCCAGGACCTGGCCGTGGTCCAGGATTATGTGCGTGAGATCGCCAGAGCGCAGGAACGCGCGACACTGCTCGTGCGCCAGTTATTGGCATTCAGCCGAAAGCAGGTCATCGATCCCCAGGTCATGTCCGTCAACCAGGTGATCGCCGACATCTACCGCATGCTGGCGCAGATCCTGGGAGAGGACATCGACTTGGCGGTGGATCTCGCTCCTGACCTGATGTCCATCCAGGCGGATCCTGGCCAGATCGATCAAGTCATCATGAATCTCGTGGTCAATGCCCGGGACGCCATGCCCAAGGGTGGAATGCTGACCATCCGAACCAGCAATGAGACCGTGTCCGCGGGGGATCCACGACTTGGTCTTGAAAACGACCTGGGTCCCGGAAAGTACGTCAAACTCACGGTCACGGATACGGGGACCGGCATCGAGGACGCCATCCTCACCCGCATTTTTGAGCCATTCTTCACGACCAAGGAAGTAGGTAAGGGTACGGGACTCGGGCTGGCGACGGTCTACGGCATCGTGAAGCAGTCCTCCGGCGATATTCGGGTCAAGAGCGAGATGGGCAAGGGGACCACCTTTGAGCTGTTGTTCAAGGCCGTGACGCCGGCGCCCGCGCCTTCGCCACGGGTGCCTGAGCCCACCAGGGTCGATCATGCGGTGGGTACGCTGCTGCTGGTCGAGGATGAGATCGCGGTTCAGCAGGCTTTGGTCCAAGCCCTGACCCGCCTCGGGTACAAGCTTCACGTGGCGAGCAACGGCGAACAGGCGCTCAAGCTTTACGACCAACATCAGGCCGACATTGAACTCCTCATTTCGGACGTGGTCATGCCCAAGATGTCCGGTCCCGACATGGCGGACGAGATGCGCCGTAGAAATCCTTCCCTCAAGGTTCTCTTTGTCTCCGGGTATGGTGCCGACATGCTCAAGTCGTACGGCATTGACCACAAGAGCACGTTTCTGATGGCCAAGCCCTTCAGCATCAAGCAGCTCGCGGCCAAGATCACCGAGATCATCGGTGACAGGCCTTAAGGGACCGTTTCTCCGAGTCGCGCGATGTGGGGCACCGTGCCCAGGCGGTCCGTCACCCTGACTCTGAGCCCCTCGAGCGCGCCGGTCTCACCATGGACGAGAAAGATGCGCTTGGGCGGGCTCGTGAAGCCACCCAGCCATTCGAGGATCTCACTCTGGTCGGCGTGGGCCGACAGGGACGAGATCTCGGTGATGCGTGCGCGGACCGGAATGTAACGGCCGAAAATCTTGGCCTCTTCGACTCCCTCTTTCAGAAATCGGCCTAAGGTCCCCGCGGCCTGGTAGCCCACGAGAACGACGGTGTTCTTGCCCTGGGGGAGACGGGACATCAGGTGTTGCTGGATGCGGCCGCCGGTCAGCATGCCGCTCCCGGCGAGGATGATCGCGGGGTCCTTGCTCCGGGACAGCGATGCCGACTGCTCCGGGGTCGCCACGTGACGAAACGTCGCGGACAGCCTCTTGAGATCCGGTGAGGTCATTCGATGCCAGTCCGTATAGCGGTCAAAGATCGAGGTCGCCTGCGAGGCCATGGGACTGTCCAGGTACACGGGGAGGTCTGGAATCCGCTGCGCCGCCTTGAGGCTCGCGATGAGATGTAAGATGTCCTGCGTCCTCCCGATGGCGAAGGTGGGAATCAGGATCTGCCCGTCGACGTCCAAGGTCTGGTCGATGATCTTGGCCAGCGTCTCTCCCGGAGGCTCCTTGGGGTGGCATCGATCCCCGTAGGTGGACTCGAGGACAAGGCTGTCGGCCTCTTCGATGAGTTCCCTGGGGTTGAGGGTCAGCGGATGCGCCCTGCCCAGGTCGCCGCTGAAGACCACACGCTCGCTGCGGGCTTCGATCTCAACAAAGGTGGAACCCAGGATGTGTCCGCTGTTTTGGAGCCGCATCCGCGCCTCGCCAGACAGGATGGGATGCCAGCTGCCGGGAGATCGAGTCTCAAAGAATGGAAACACGGCCTCTGCGTCCGCCGTGCGGTAGAGGGGGAGGGCCGGCTTGTGCTTGGAGTATCCCTCACGATTGGCATGCTCCGCTTCTTCTTCTTGGATCTTGGCGGAATCCAGAAGAACGAGCTTGGTCAGTTCGCTGGTTGGCTCCGAGCAGTAGATGGGTCCGCGAAATCCCTGTTTGATAAGAAGCGGAAGGTAACCCGTATGATCCAGATGGGCGTGGGTCAGGATCACGGCAGCGATGGTCTTGGCGTCGATGGAGAGGGGACTCCAGTTCAGGAGCCTCTGCTCCTTGGCGCCCTGAAAGAGGCCGCAGTCGATCAGCACCCGACGTTGCCCGGCCGTGAGCAGATGTTTGGAGCCCGTCACCGTGCCGGCGCCGCCCAAGAAGGTGAGCTTCAATCCGCTTCCGTTCATGGATTTCTCCAAGCCCGCGAGAGCGCCTCGCGATCCTCGGGATGGGCGATCGAGATGAGGGCTCTGGCCCGCTGGTCCAGCGTCTTTCCATACAGGTCGGCGACCCCATACTCGGTGATGACGTAATGGACGTGGGCCCGCGTGGTCACGACACCCGCCCCGGCCCTGAGGGCCGGGACGATGCGGGACTCGCCACGCCCGGTCCGGCTCGTCAGGGCGATGATGGGCTTACCGCCGGGCGAGAGCGATGCGCCACGGATGAAGTCCATCTGCCCCCCGGCGCCGGAGATGATCCTCTTGCCGACGGAGTCGGCGCAGACCTGTCCGGTGAGGTCGATCTCGACCGCCGAGTTGATGGCCACGACCTTGGGATTGCGCGCGATGTTGACCGGGTTGTTGACGTAACCGATGTCGAGCTGGATGACGGCGGGGTTGTCGTGGACGAAGTCGTAGACCGCTCGAGAACCCATCACGAACCCGGAGACGGTGCATCCAGCGTGGACCGCCTTCTTTGAGTTATCCACGGCGCCGCACCGGATCAGCTCGAGCGCGCCGTCGCTCCACATCTCGGTGTGGATCCCCAGGTGCTTGCGGTCCCGCAGGCTGCCCAGAACGGCATCGGGGATGGAGCCGATCCCCATCTGAAGGGTCGAACCATCCTCGATCAAACCGGAGGCGTGATGGGCGATCTTCTTTTCGATCTCGTCGGGAGCCGCCGGTGTCTCTTCTGGCAGGGGATCATCGACCTCGACGGCGTGATCGATCTTGCTGATGTGGATAAATCCGTCGCCGTGGGTTCTCGGCATCCGGGGATTGATCTGGGCGATCACGACCTTGGCCACATCCACCGCCGCGCGCGCGACGTCGACGCTCGTGCCGAGCGTGCAGTAACCATGGGCGTCCGGCGGCGAGACGTGGATAAGGGCCACGTCCAGTGGCAGGCGCCCGGACCTGAGGATCTGGGGGATCTCGGACAGAAAGCACGGCAGATAGTCGACCCGCCCCGGCGAAAACTGCGCGCGCATGTTCGCGCCGATGAAGAACGCCGAGACCTTGAAGCTCTTGCTCAGGGCCGGGTCCGCCCATGTGGCCGGACCGATGGTGTGGAGGTGCACGAGTTCCACATCCTTGAGGCGTGGTGCTTGCGCGACGAGGGCATCGATCAGGCGCCGGGGTGTCGCGGCGGCGCCGTGGATAAAGACCCGCTGTCCGGACTCGACGGCCCTTACGGCAGCCTCTGCATGGGGATGGATCTTCATCTCTGGCACCTTCCCTGGAACCTTTTGCAAGTTTGGGA
>DATJFU010000384.1:0-2789 GCA_035495495.1 Bdellovibrionota bacterium | reverse complement strand
CCGTTTGGGTCATGGCTGGGGCGGGGTTCTTGCTGGGAGGATGCGCGACCAGCGGGGTATCGTTCGACATGAAGAGTTACTCCGTCGCCACGGGAACGCCCCGCGAGACTGTGGCGACCCTGAAGAACAACGGCAAAGCCGTATCCGGTGCATCCCTCTCTTTTCAGATCACCAAGGAGCCTAAGTACTTCGGCTTGTTCGGGGCCCCGCCGGACTATTCTGGCAAGGCCAAGGTCGGCACGACCAACGCGGATGGACACGCGACTATGCAGGTGACCTGCACGTATGACGAGAGCCACGCCGTGGGTGCGGTCACCGTGACCTCAAAGAACCCCGCAGGTATTGACACCGCCGAATTGACCTGCGATCCGGTGATCAAAGAAGAGCCGAGATCGAGTAGCGGTCCGGGTTGATCGGCCTACTGAACCTCTGACAGGAGGTCGCTCAGGCACGCCTCAACGCTCCTCCGGGCCGTATCGATCCTGGGCACGGAGTTCTTCCACGGCTCGTATTCGCGCGAGACCACCTGGTCCCAGGTCGGGAGCTTGAGGCCGGGGACTTCGCTCCTCCGCCCTTCAACGCGGCGGCGATGCTCCGCAGGATCCGCGCAAACGACTTCGATGTTCACAAAGCGGGCCCCGCCTGACGTGGCCGCCGACTCCCAAGCGCGACGGGTGATGGTGAGGGGGTTCACCGAGTCGGCGACGGCGTCCGAACCTGCGGAGAGGATGTCACGGGCGAAGGCATAGGCGAGTTCGTAGCCCTTGCCGCCGATATCGGTGATGCCGCAGGCGTCCCGAAGAGCCTGCTCGATGGTGTCGATGCGGACGTAGGCGGCCCGGAGGTGCTGGGAGAGGGCGCGGGCCAGAGTCGACTTCCCGGAACCGGGCAGGCCAGAAAAAATATAGAGGCAGGGCACTAAGGGAGGTTAACAGATCACTGGCGCGAAGTCAGGTCCGCCAGTTCGTCGATGGCCGTCTGGCGCTGGGCTTCGAGGAGTTCCAACTGGGATCGTAGGGCCTGCTCCTGATCCCTTGCGGCGGACAGAGCCGTTTGCTGCTTGTCGTAGGCCGCGGTCGCGGCGCTCAGCTGTGCGGCAATGGCCTGCGAGGCGACCGCGTTTTCTCTCTCGCGGGCGACGAGGTCCGCGGTCTGGGTGCTTTGGCCGACGTCAGCGTCGGCTTGGGTGGCTGAGAGCTGGTTCTGAAGATCGCTTAGGGTCTGCTGCTGGGCCTGGAGGTTGGCCCGGTCCTGGTCAAATTCATCCACGACCATCCCCGATTGATTCTCTTGCCGGACTTTCTCCGCGAGCTCGTTGACGATAGTCAGCTGCGCGGCGGTCTGGGCCTTGAGCTGGGTGATCCGAACGTTTCTGTCGACGGCGGCCTGTCGAGAAGCCACCTGCTCCTGGAGACGGAGGGTTTGCGCTTGCGCCTGGAGCTGGGCGGATTGCCGGCTGAGATCGACCACCCGAGCCCACTGGTCGTCGAGTACGGCCTGGAGCTGATCGATCTTTTCGTTTTGGTCGTCGATCTTTAGATTCAGGGCGTCGATCTGCTGATCGGCATGGCTGATTTGGGATCGCACCTCGGATTGTTTCTGTTGAATTTCTTGGGGCACGGATGGGCCCTCTGCGGCATCGAGGCGCGAGGCCGAGATCAGAAAGACCATCAGGAGTGCCAATGGGCTCACGGCCCGCTGAGCTGCAAAGATTGTGCACCGGTGCGAAGGCCTACGGCGTGAACTTCTGGTTCGGTCTAACAGGTGGTTCCCGCCTTGCACACCCTCAGTCGGACGAAAGGGGCACACTCCTTATGAAGGGCTTTAAACAGTTTCTCCTGAGGGGAAACGTCGTGGATCTGGCGGTCGCGGTCGTGATCGGCGCGGCGTTTGGGAGCCTGATCTCCTCGTTTGTTCGGGACCTTCTCACACCGCTCGTCGCCGCCATCTTTGGCAAACCCGACTTCTCAAATCTCTACTTCACGCTGAATAATAGCCGCTTTTCTTATGGCAGCTTTCTCAACGCCCTGATCGCGTTTGTGCTCATTGGGGCGGCGGTTTACTACTTTGTGGTCGTACCGGTGAATGCCGTCATGGCCCGAAGCAGGCGCGAGGCGCCCGCGGGGCCCGATGTCAAAAAGTGCCCCGAGTGCCTGAGCGAGATCCCGGCCCAGGCGCGACGCTGCGCATTTTGCGCGACGTCGCTCGCACCCGTGAACCTGAGGCAGGCGGGGATGTAGTCAGGGGCTCAGTTTGCGGTGCCGGCGCGCGCATGGAGCTCGCTCAGCGCTTGGTGCGGCAGGCCGGCCTTCTCGGCTTGATCCACGAGCCACCGCCTGCCCTGCGCCATCTGCTGGCCGACCTTGGTGAAGTGGACGCGAAAGTAGGTCTCTAGATCGAGCGGCACCACGCGCTCAAAGACCGCGAGGATGAGGCGGAGCGCGGTGGGCCCCATGAGCTTTGAGGCGGCCTTGGGCCGCGCGCCCTGCTGGTGACTCACGACCGCGTAGGCCTCGCCGATGGCGCGGGAGGCGAGGCTCAAGGTGTCACCGGATCTGAGGGCCTTAAAGGACCAACCGACCCCCATGAGCGCGCTCACGACGACTTCGAGGACGGTGCCGGGGAGGACGGACTCGGCGTGGACGTCCTGGGTCACGGCCGCCGGAAATCCGCCGGCTTTCATTGCTTCCACCACCTCCCGCGTGCGTTTTTCGGGCCCGCTGAACCCGCATTTGGACAAAGGTGGAAACCAGTAGGCGACGCCGGGGCCCGGTACCTGCTCGCCCGGG
>DATJFU010000383.1:0-6010 GCA_035495495.1 Bdellovibrionota bacterium | reverse complement strand
GAACCCCAGGCCGCCGCCTCGGACCGGACCGAGAGGTTCAACCTGCCCCTGTTTCGCAAGCTGGGCGAGCTCGGACTCCTCGGGGTGACCGTGCCCGAGTCCCACGGCGGGTCGGGGATGGACGCCGTCGCCGCGGTGATCGCGCACGAAGAGATCTCGGCCTCGGATCCCGGACTGGGCCTGGCCTATCTGGCCCACTCGATGCTCTGCACCAACAATCTCAACGTGAACGGCGGCGATGAGATGCGCAAGCGCGTGCTCCCCAAGCTCTGCTCGGGCGAGTGGGTGGGGGCCATGGCCATGAGCGAGCCCTCGGTGGGCACCGATGCGCTGGCCATGCAGACCAAGGCCGTGCGCAAGAACGGCGAGTACATCCTCAACGGCCGCAAGATGTGGATCACGAACGGTGCCGTCGACGAGGAGGGCACTCCCTGTGATTGCGTCCTCGTCTATGCCCGCACGGGCGGCGAGGATCGCCGGCCCGAGATCAGCACGTTTCTGGTCGAGAAAACGATGCCGGGGTTCTCGGTGGGTCAAAAGATCCACGACAAGCTCGGCATGCGCGCCTCGCCCACGGCCGAACTCGTGTTCGAGAACTGTCGCGTGCCCGAGAGCGCGCGGCTCGGCGCCGAGGGCGAGTCCGTCATGCACATGATGCGCAACCTCGAGATCGAGCGCCTGACCCTGGCGGCCCAGAGTCTGGGCATTGCACGCCGGAGCATCGAAATCATGAACCGCTACGCGAGCGAGCGGACTTCGTTTGGCCGCCCACTGCGGGACTTTGGCCAGATCCAGAGCCACCTGGCCTCGAGCTACGCCGAGTTTCGCGCCTGCCGGAGTTACGTGTACGACGTCGCCCGCCACCTCGAGCTCAATCGCGAGGGCAACCGCCTGGACTCGGACGGCGTCAAGCTCGTGAGTTCCACCATGGCCAAGCGGGTGGCTGACCGGGCGATCCAGGTCCTGGGCGGGTACGGTTACGTGGGCGAGTACGTGGTGGAACGTCTCTGGCGGGACGCCAAGCTGCTCGAGATCGGCGGGGGCACGCTCGAGGCGCACCAAAAGAACATGACCCGCGAGCTGAGCAAGCACGTCTAGCGATCACCAGCCCGAGGTTTCGGCGCGGTAGCGATCCGAGATGATCTCAAACAGGTTGCCGTGGCGGGGGATCAGGGCAAAGTAATCGTCCCGATCCGGAGTGCCCATGGGTCCGTCCACCGGGGTGCCCATCGTTTCTGGGTTCTGGGGCGGCATGCGTGAGCCCTGATCCTGGCCTTGGGCGCCCGCCTTGGCGGCGTCCGCGGCGGCTTTGGCCGCGGCCGAATCGGCTCCGAAATCCACGAATCTTCCGTTCTCACCGTTGATGGCGTCGTTGCCGCCGCCGTGACTCCCGTTGCGGCCGACGGCTCCGCCGCCGCTATAGACCGCGCCCGTGGTCTGGCTGCCCCGATGGGCGGGGTCCTCGCCGGGCGTCTCTTCCTTGGCGGGGTCGGTATTGACCTTGCCGATCGTCAGGCCGTCCGAAGGCGAAAGGCCTTTGCCGCCTCCTCCGCCGACACCGTGCCCCGGGCCCGCGGGGATCGCGCCCGTCGTATCGCCGGGGGACGTCGGGGTGCCCATGTCGTCGACCGTTCCCTTGCCGCTTTTGGTGCCGGCCGTGGCGGCCTGAGTAGTGCCTTGCGTAAACGTGGTGTTGTCGTCGTCGACGAACTTCTTGGCCTCGCCCACGTTCTGGTCAAAGCTGTTTTTGGCGCTCAGGGCCGGCGCAAAGGCCTCAAGCACGGCTTTGTTGCGCGGATCCTCGTTGCCGCCGCCTGGACAGGGGCCGTCCGACCCGATGGGGCCGCTCCCCGGGCAGTTACAGGTGACGGTACTGCCAGTCGAGGTCGCATAACCGCCCGTGGCCATGGCTTGCGGGCAATGCGTGAGGGGATCCGTCACGCCGTCCCCGCCGGTCGAACCCGGATCGGGCGGGACGTAACTGCCGGCGGCGGTTCCGGATGTGCAGCCGCCGTTGGACAGCGCGCCCGCCGCCAACATGAGCCCGGAGCCCAGGAGTCCAAGAATTTGAATCCGTCTGGAGGAGGTCATGGTCCGCAGCCTCCCATGGGATAACGGTTGGTCAGCTCCGTCTGCAGCCGCGAGAGAATCTGGTCCTGGTAGCACTCGTTGGCGCAAGCCGTGGCTTTCGGGCTGGCGCAGGCTTCTGCCGCGTCTTCTGCGTTATCGAGGATGTTCCAGATGTCCGGCAGTGAATTCCAAACGATGCTCGCCCAGTCCGTATTGCAGATGTGCTCCCAGTCCTTGTCCGGGCCGCAGACCTTGGAGCAGTGTGCGACGATCCCCTTGTTCGGATCAGGATCGCTCATCATGGGGATCACCCAGTTATCAGGCCCCGGCGTCGCGAATCCCGCCTGAAACATGCGCCGGGCGCGGGCATGGACCTCGCAGACGGCGAGGGAGGTGAACGCCGCGCCAATGGCCGACCGAGCGGCATTGAGATAGCAGGGCGCCTCCATGACGGCCTCTTGTTGGGCTTGCATCTCGGCCGGTGTCAGATTCTTGCACGCCTCCATGCGGGCCGAGAGCTCGTTGGCATCTTTCAGTGTCTTGATCAACCCCAGGGACACCTGGCCGGCCTGTTCGACGTAATCCATGGTCTGCTGAGCGAGCGTGGAGCAGGAGCCGGGCATCCCGGGCACATCGGACGTGATCTTGAGATCGCCGGCATTGATCTCGGACTCGACGGTGGCGCGGTTACATTCGATCAGCTGCAAAAAGGCTCCCCGCATGAGGGATTCTTCGCGCATTCCGTTGTTGGGCAGCATGTTGTGCACGTTGACTTTGATCTTGGGATAGTCGGTCCTGAGCCCGCAGCTCACGCCCGTCGGCACCGGCCCCCACCAGTCGATATGGCAGTCGACCTCGACGTCGACGGACACATCCATGCTCACGAACGGTCCACAAGCCTTGCCCATGTGGTTGTCCGCGGCCGCTGAACCGGTGACGTTGCCCTCCGTGCCGATGCCGAGCCGCGGAATCCCCAGCATCGAGCAGGCATTGATGATGGGCGGAGCCGCCCCCGACGCGACCGGGGCCAGTTTGGGAGTCCAGGCCATGGAACCAAGGTCGGTGTAGTGCTCCTGGATCTTGCGGGTGATCATCTCGTTGAGGCCCTGTTCGCCGCCGCTCTGGCTCAGCGCCTGACCCTGGATGATCTCGGCCTTCACTTCGGCGCAAGGCTTGAGCTCGACCCCCGTGTTGGGAAAGTTCTCCTTGCACGGCACCGGCGTGTGGGTGAGGGGGTCAGCCAAGGCAGGGCTCTGCCAGGCCAGCAGAAGCGCCGGCAAGCCAGGCAGCAGCCATCCTCTCAGCGTTGAATTCACCCCGAATCCCCTCTTACGGACTTACATACTCAAGTATAAGATGGAGGGAGTCATCAGGCAATTGGGCCGGGAAACGGGGAAGCCATCGCTATGAACGTGAGCTTGCTGCGCATTTGGGGATTGGGTTTGGCCGTGTCCCTCATGACCCAGGGAACGGCCTTCGCGGGCACCCTAGGGGGCGTCGAAGCCGCGGAAAGTCAGCTCTATCAGAACATGTCCAATGAGCAGGCAAAGTCCGGCAAGCCCCTCTCGCCGGCGCAGCAGAAGGCCATGGCCCAGGACGCGATGACGGGCCCGAGGGCCCAGGCGGGTCAAACGTCGGGAGAAGCCTGGAAGGCTCAGATGAAGGACACCGACAAGAAGGCCCTCGAGCAGCAGAAGAGGCAGAAAGAGAAACTGCGCGACCGGCTCGATGCGGCTGAGAAGAAAAGTGAGCAGGAGCACAAGAACGCCGCCAAGGGAGCCAAGGTTCCGGCTCACCCTGCCAAGGCGGCCTCCAAACCCAAAACCTCGTCGGCTTCGAAACGCAGGATGTCCAATGCCTCCAAAGCGGCTAAGAAATCGGGCGGCGGCAAGTCGACCGGCAACACCGCGATCGATCCGGGCGACCTTTCGCCCACGATCGATTTCGGTGGGGGCCCTGAGGACCCGAAGGGAGACGCGGAAGATTCGAAGGGCTCCGGGAAATAGTTACATCCGCTCGGGCCGCGGAATGCCCAAGAACCCCAGCCCCAGGCCGAGAATCCTGCGGGTCGCCTCGACGAGCAGCAGGCGAGCGCGTGTGAGCTCCGGCTTGGTCTCGTCGATCACGCGGCACTCGCGATAGAACGCGCCAAAGGCTTTGGTCACGTCGATCAGGTAGTGGCAGAGCTGGCTCGCCTTGGAGAACGAGAGCGTTCTCTCGAGGTGGTGTGGAAATCGTCCCAACACCTTCAGGAGCAGAAGTTCTTCAGGGGCCTTGAGCAACGTCGTGAGCGCGCCGTCCCTCGCCCAATCCGGATGGGTGCCGGCCTTGCGGAGGATGCTCTTGCAGCGCGTGTGCGCGTACTGAAGGTACGGTCCCGTCTCACCCTCGAAGTCCGTGATGCGATCGACGTCGAAGTCGAGATCCCGGATCGGGTCGTTGCTGAGGTCGTTGAACACCACCGCGCCGAGAGCGACGGCTTCGGCCGTCTCGGCGGCGTCGGGCAAATCGCTCACGGGGCTGCCTTCCGTGTCCTTCGCGGCCTGGCGCGCGCGGATCTTCTCCAGCACCGCCTCCCGGGCGGTCTCGAGGACCTCGTTCAGGGTCACGAAATTGCCCTTGCGGGTCGACATCTTGCCGCCTTTGAAGCGGTAGAGGCCGTAGGGGATGTGCTCGCAGCGCGGGGCCCACTCGCAGCCCATGCGCTTCAAGACCGCAAAGAGCTGCTGAAAGTGGAGCTTCTGCTCCGAGCCCACCACGTAGCTCATGCGGTCAAAGTGGAACTTGTCCCAGCGGTACACGGCGGCCGCGACGTCCCGGGTCGCGTAAATCGTCGCTCCGTCTTTTTTCTGTAGAATCGCCGGCGGGATCTCCTTGCCTTGGTCATCGGTGACCCGAACGACGAGAGCGCCTTCGCTCTCCTCGACGAGCCCACGCTTCTTGAGATCCTGAAGCAGCGGCTCGAGGAGGTCCTTGTAGTAGCTCTCGCCCCACATGTGGGTGAATTCCACCCCGAGGCGCTGATAGGTGCGCGAGAACTCGTGCATGGAGATGACCACGCACTTCTTCCAGAGCTCGATCAGCTCGGGGTCGCCTCGCTCGAGGCGGGCAAACGCGTCGCGGGCCTCGTCCTCGAGGTCCGGGTTCTTTTCGGCCTCCTCGTGGAACATGACGTATACGCCCACCAGATCCTGGATGGTCGGGTGGTCCGGCAGCTCCGAGCCGTAGCGCTGCATGGCCACCGCGAGCTTTCCGTACTGCGTGCCCCAGTCGCCGAGGTGATTGATCGAAACGACGTCAAAGCCGCGGAACGAGCCGACACGGGCCAGAGCGGCACCGAGCGCGGTTGAGCGCAGGTGGCCGGCCATGAAGGGCTTGGCGATGTTGGGCGAGCTGAACTCGATGACCCAGCGGCCGCGGGTCTTTTCGGGTACGTGCCCGTACGACCCGTCGTGCTCACCCTTCAAGATGTCGGCGAGGATCTCGCGCACGGCGACTTCGGGGTCCACGGTGAAGTTGACGTAGGGTCCGACGGCGGCGACCCGGAGCATGGTCTTGTCCGCGTCGCCCATGAGCGCGGCCTGGCAATGCACAGCGAGCTCCTGCGCTACGGCGGGAGGGGCCTTGCGCAGGGGCTTGGCCAGCTTGAAGCAAGGAAACCCGAGGTCTCCCAGAGCGGGGTCCGGCGGCAGCTCCAGCTCCTCGATCTTGGGCAAGGCCAGGCCCGCGGCCGGTAATCCGGCCGCTTGAAAGGCTTTCTGAAGGACCTCAAGTGAGCGGCGGGCGTAGCGCTCCATGGGGTCCTTGTATCAGATATCCCTGGGCTGCGTCATGCGCTCGTGCTGCAAGAAGAACCAGGTGAGCGCGCGGGTGGTGTTGTCGATGGCGAGGGCCAGCTGGGCCTTCTTGAAGTCCAGGTAGGTTTTCTGGGGGACCCAAA
>DATJFU010000382.1:0-2856 GCA_035495495.1 Bdellovibrionota bacterium | reverse complement strand
ATCTTACTTTCAATTTTTAGGGTGAATGCTCCAGATCGCAAGGGGTGAGTGAGGCCGAGCCGCGCGAGGCCGGAAAAGCGCGGAGTCCATGACGCTGCTTAAAGGTCAGGATCTAAGTCCCCCTTCGCAGTTCCCTAACAGTCACTGAACGCAGGGGGCGTGCGCGTCTTCGGACGTCGTGAGGCGGAGGCGGGCCTGGAAGAGAAACTCCCCCTTGGCCGGGTCGGTGACCGAGATGTCGAGATCCTGGTCCAGGTCGCCGTCGGGGTGGGAGCGTGACCGCAAGAGGTCGTTCATGCCGTCCCGGGTGACCAGGGCAACCTGGGGGCCGCCCCCGTAGTTGTGGCCCGCGGACTGGACAAAGATGGGCCGTCCCACGGGCCGGCCCGTCTGGGCGTCAATGGCTTGTGCGGAGCCGGAGACATCGGTCTTGATGGGCCACGGAGAAGCGTCCACGAGGATCCAGGACTTGCGGGGCCGGTCGGCGGGGACCACGAGCCGTTCGGCGTTCTCGTAGCGCGAGGTCGACGGGTTCCACTCCATCTTGACCCAAAGACGGCAGTTGGCGCGGCCGGGTCCGTCGGTCTTCCACCCCAGGCCCGCGCGCATGGCTTTGGAGCCCGTCAGGGGGGCTCCCTCGGCCGCTTGGGGCAGGGGATCCGGCGTGAGCGGCTCGGCCACCGGCTGGGCCACGCGGCCGCCGTCGGCGGACTTGAGCGAAGCGGGCGACTCGCAGCCGCCGGCGAGGGCGGAGGTGAGCGCGAGGGTGAGAATCGTGAGGTGCAGCTGCTTTTTCATGGTCCGTAGAGGGCGTAGTTTTCGTCCGAAAGGTAGGCGTTGTCGTTGATGCGCGTGTAGAAGTCCGTTCTCACCTTGAGGAGCACCGTCTTGGCCGGGCGGGTGGACTCTTCGATCGAGGTGGTGATGCGGTAGCTGTCCTGGCGCAGGTAGGGCGCCAGATCTTCGCGGCTCGAGTCGCACGGCATGCTGCGCATGCCGGTCAGAAATCCTTCGCAGTAAGCGAGGACGATCCGCGTCTGGTCCTTGGCCTGGAGGTAAAAGGTCACGCGGTTCAGAAACGAGAGGTCGCCGTCCGCGGGCGTCACCAGGTCGAGGTTGAAACGGTTGAGGATGACCGTGTCCAGGTACTCGGGCTGAAAGTTAGGCATGGCCGCCGTGTTCAGGAGCTTGTTGAAGTCCACGAGGACCTCATCAAAGTGCTGAAAGTGATCGAGGGGGGTCCCGAGCTTATCGCGGCCCGGCTCCGAGAAAACGTAGTCCTGGGAGTAGGTCGACGGCGACGTCGGTTCGCAGCCCGTCTGCGCAAAGGCAAACAGGGGGACCAGTGCGAGGGTGGTCAGCAGTCGGCGCATCATAACGCACTGTGTATAAACGGGTGCGCCGGATTTGTAAAGTTGATTAAATTAGTCTGATTTCAGGTCTACTTCCGGATCCAGGCCGTGAGGGCCGAGCGCATGACCATCTCGACCTTCATCTGGGTGGGGCGGATCCAGGTCTTTGGAACAAAAGCCGTATATCCGCCCAGGGCATAGCTCATGGGAAAGAACACGGCCACGGTGCCGTCCCGGTCCTCGACCTCGGGGGGCAGGTCCTGAAGGTTGGGACGGGTCAGGAGCCCCATCATCTGGGGGCCCCCCTCCGGCGACTGCACCACCACGACCTGGCTGTTGGAGTTGGAATCCTTGCCGAAGTAGTCGAGCAGGTCCTTCAGGGCCGAGTACACGCTCTTCAGCATGGGGACGTTTCTGAAGGGCAGCTCGATGTAGGTAAAGAGCGTGGCCAGGAGGGGCAGATTCAGCAAGAACCCCAGAACGAACAGGATCCCCACGCCGACGAGGATCCCGACGCCCGGCACGTCTTTGAGGGACGGCAGAATCCAGGTGAACAGGCCCTTGCTCATGCGGTCGAGCAGGTTGAAGAACCAGACCAGGACGTAGACCGAGAGGATGACCGGCAGGCCCGCGAAGAGGCCTCGGAGAAAGGTGCGTGTCAGGGTCGAGATCATTTGGGAGCAGTGTCGGTGGTCGAGGCGGTTTTGTCAGCCGGTTTGTCGGCCGGCTTCTCCGGAGGCTTGGCCACGACCCTCTCCGGGGCGCGCTCCAAGACCGAGCACCCATCAAAGTCCGCCTCAAAGAAGCGGGCCGGGGCGGCGTCGGCGGCCGCGTTATGCCAGGTGATCCGGGCGTGGGCCGGGAGCTGCGCCGCCCGCCCCGCGCGGCCGTAGTCGATGGCCACCTCCGACTCGTAGGCGCCGGCTCTGACGTGGTGAAACTTCTTGAGCATGCGGAGGCCCCGCTGCCAGCCCATCTCGTGGTGCTCCATCAGGTGAAACTTGTCGCCGGGGGGGCGCTCGATCCGTTTCATCTCGGAGAGGTCCGTTTTGACCAGCAGATAGATGTCCGTGCCGACCACTTTTTTGCGCTTCTTCTGGCGGTCTTCCCACGCGTGGAGCTCCTGCAGGCTGGGATTGGGCGGCTTGGGATCGGGTGGAACCCAGGGCTTGCGCTCCCAGTTGATGCGGTAGTACCGGTTGGCCGTTTCAATGAGGTGAACCTCGCCCTCGACCGGAATCTTCAGCAGCGTTCCGAACGCGACGTCGCTCCAGGTATTGCACACGTCCTCGAGCACCATCGACAGCTCGCGAGTCTGCTTCTCGATGTTCTCGGCCACGTTGGACGAGGGGGCCAGGTCCGCGGGATTTGCCGGTGGCATGATCGGATGGCATTTTTCGGGCCCGGTGAACCAGAGATCAAAGGCCTGGTGCAATCCCGGGGTGAGGGGTTTGACCGTCACCTTGGTGCACCGGGCGTTGAGCAGGCGTCCGTCGGCGTAGGC
>DATJFU010000381.1:0-3963 GCA_035495495.1 Bdellovibrionota bacterium | reverse complement strand
GCCTTGGTCACGGCCGTGCGGAGCTGGTCGAGGAGGCTCTGGGCCTCGCTCTGACCCTCGAGACATTGGCGGACGTGCTCGCCCAGCTGGATCCTGAACTCCGTGGACTGGAGCAGGCGTTTCTCGCCCTGGAGCTTTTCGTCCTCGCCGGCCTTGAGCTCGGCCGCGCGGAGCTCGTGGATCTGAAACTGCAGAAAGTCGGCGCGCTTGCTGCGCTCCTCTTCGTTGGCCCGGAGGGTCTCGAACTCGCGCCTCAGTTCGCGGACGTGGGCAAAGGCCACGCGCACACCCTCGGACTTGGCCTCGAGACCCCCGTAGCGATCGAGGAGCTCGACCTGGGTCTGGGCCTTGAGCAGGCTCTGGTGTTCGTGCTGCCCGCAAAGGTCCACGAGACCGTCGCAGAGCTCGTGGAGAATCGAGACGGTGGCGAGCTCGCCGTTGACGTAGATGCGATGCCGGCCGGCGGCGTTCACGACGCGCTTGATGAGAAGCTGCTCGGCTTCGGGGTCAAACCCCAGTCGCTCGAGACGGCCGCGCATCCAGGGCAGGTCCGACAGGTCAAAAAGGCCCTCGACCACGGCTTCTTCGCAGCCTTCGCGGATCAGCTCGGCCGTCGCGCGACCCCCGAGGATGAGTCCGATGGCGCTGATGACGATGCTCTTGCCCGCGCCGGTCTCGCCGGACAGGATGTTGAGGCCCGTGCGAAACGGAATCTCGGCCTCGTCGATGACGGCGATGTTCTTGATCTTGATTCGTTCGAGCATGGCGCGACTCCTGATTACCGTCTCGGTACCGTTTCTTTGTTCTCGCCCAGACCGAACTTGAGCTTTTCGCGCATCACGCTGAAGTAGTCGCGTGTGGGCGAGGACACGAGCTGCAGCGAGTGGCGGCGAAACCGGCGCACCACCACCACGTCGTTTTCTTTCATTTCCACCACGTCCTGGCCGTCGAGGGTCAAAATCACGTGCCCCGGCCGGTCCTGCAGGCGGATCTGGATCTCTCCGCGATCCGAGAGCACGAGCGGCCGCTGCGTGAGGCTATGCGCGCAGATGGGCGTGATGATGAGCGCCGAAATGGTGGGCTCCAAAATGGGCCCGCCGGCCGCGAGCGAGTACGCGGTCGAACCCGTGGGCGTCGACACGATCACCCCGTCCGCCCTGAAGTCGTTGACCTGCCGCCCGTCGGCCCGCACCTGCAAGCCGATGATGCGCGCGATCGCCCCTTTGGAGATCACGGCGTCGTTGACCACGGGCCCGCGAAACACGACCTTGCGGTTGCGCATGAGGGTGACCTCGAGCAACGCCCGCTCACTCACCTCGCACTGACCGCTCTCCAGGATCTGCGTGAGGACGTCCTGCGCCTCTTCTTTGGTGATCTCGGTCAAGAATCCCAGCCGGCCCATGTTGATCCCGAGCACCGGCACGCTCCGGTCCCTCATGAGACGGGCAATGCTCAGGTAAGTTCCATCCCCGCCCAAGACGACGATGAGGTCACAGATGTCGACCATGCTGGGCTTGCGGACGATCATGACCGCCTTGGAGGTCACCGGCAGCTCGGCGGTCCGGCGCACCCGGCGAGCGAGCGCCCGGGCCTCGTCGGCGAAGACGACCGTCAGCTTGCGGGAGAGCAAAAAAGACGCCAGCTCCATGGCCAGGCCGCGCGCCTCGTCGTGGCGGTTTTTCACCACGAATCCCACGCGCTTGACGCGTAGCGTTTTCCGAATGCGGCCCCCTTGGTTCGTCATAGCCGTTGAGTTAGAAGCAGAACACCCAAAATGGCAAGTTCCAACGAGGACCTTTTCAGTTTCGCGCAGCGCTCCGAAAGCGGCGCGCCTACCGAGAGCGACGCCGCCGTCGCGACGGGTCCCCTCGCCCACCGGATGCGCCCGGAAACCTGGGACGAGTTCATGGGCCACGACCGGATCCTGGCCCCCGGCTCCGCCTTGAGGACCTGGATCGAAACGGACCGGGTACCGTCGCTGATTCTCTGGGGCCCCCCCGGCTGCGGAAAAACCACGCTCGCCCGCATGATCGCCGGCAAGACCTCGTCCCATTTCGTGACCCTGAGCGCGGTCCACGCGGGCGTCAAAGACATCAAAGAGGCGGTCGAATCCGCGCGCGTGCGTAGGCGCCAGTTCAACCGCAAGACGATTCTCTTCGTCGACGAGATCCACCGCTTCAACAAGAGCCAGCAGGACGCGCTCCTCCCCCACGTCGAGGACGGCACGCTCACCCTGGTCGGCGCGACGACCGAGAACCCCAGCTTTGAGCTCAACCGCGCGCTGCTCTCCCGCGCGCGCGTGGTCCGCCTCGAGCCCCTCGACCCCGAGGCCGTGCGAGGGGTGATCGAGCACGCGCTCTCGGACCCGCTCCGCGGATTGGGTGGAATCCTGAAGCTGGCGCCCGAGACCCTCGACTGGCTCGCCCGCACCTCGGAGGGCGACGCGAGACGCGCGCTCACTTCGCTCGAAAGCCTGGCGCTCTACAGCGGCACCGGCGCCGAGCCGCTCACCGTCGAGCAGGCCCAAGCGCTCCTCCAGCGGCAGCCGATCCCCTACGACAAGAACGGCGAGGAGCACTACAACGTCATCTCCGCGTTCATCAAGAGCATCCGCGACAGCGACGCCTCGGCGGGCCTTTACTACCTGGCCCGCATGATCGAAGCGGGCGAGGATCCGATTTTCATCGCCCGACGCCTGGTGGTCCTGGCCTCCGAGGACGTGGGCAACGCCGATCCGCGCGCGCTCCAAGTAGCCGTGGCCGCCATGCAGGCGGTGGATCTCATCGGCATGCCGGAGGGGCGCATCCCGCTCGCGCAAGCCGTGACCTACCTGGCCTCCGCGCCCAAGAGCAACGCGAGCTACGTCGGGATCGGCGAGGCGCTAGAAGAGGTGCGCAAGTCGGGCGCGCTCCCGGTGCCCATGCATCTCCGAAACGCGGTGACTTCGCTCATGAAGGGCCAGGGCTACGGCCAGGGTTACGCCTACGCCCACGATAAGCCCGAGGCCGCGTCCAAACAGCGGCACCTGCCCGACGGCTTAGAAGGGCGAAAGTTCTACCGGCCTAAGGATTCCGGGCTCGAGCGGCAGATCCGCGAGCGCGACGCGAAGAAATGAGTTCAAAGACCATCGGGGTCACCGACACCGCGATGATCCCCAGAACCACGAACTGAAAGTTGCGCCGGACCGCCGGCAGGTTGCCAAAGAGGTAGCCCAGGCTCGTAAATCCCCAGACCCAGGCCGTGGCGCCACCCACGCTGAAGGCCGCGAAGCGCCTGAACCGCATCTTGCCGATCCCCGCGACGAACGGGGCGAACGTCCGCACGATGGGGATGAAGCGGGCCATGATGATGGTCTTGCCCCCGTGCCTTTCGTAGAAGGCTTGGGTGCGGTCCAGATGGTTATGGTTGAGAAACAGCGAGTCCCTGCGGCTGAACACCTTGGGCCCGATGATGCGGCCCGCGGTGAAGTTGCAGAGGTCGCCCGTGAGGGCCGCGAGCATCAGCAGAAACCCGATCTCCGGAAAATGAACGGGCGAATCCGGCAACGCCGCGAGCGCCCCGACCGCGAAGAGCAGCGAGTCGCCCGGCAGAAACGGCGTGACCACGAGGCCGGTCTCGGCAAAGACGATCCCAAAGAGCAGCAGGTAGAGGCCGGGTCCCAGCCGGGCCGCCCACTCGGTGAGGTGGGTGTCGAGATGCATGAACACGTCGACGAACCAGTGGATGCCGCCGGCCAGGTGTTGCAGGAGTTCGGTCACGACCTAGGGTTCTAACCCTCAGTCGAGGATGTCCGCAAGCTGGGCCCGCGAGTGCTCCCAGTCATCCGGATTGGTCGACCAGCTGATGTCCGTGCGGGTCCAGGTCGGATCGCCCGGATCGTTGACCCCGTACTCCCAGAGCGCCTTGGGCACTCGATCGTTGATGATCGTCTGGACGGCCGGCGCATTGAGCGCCTTGGCCATG
>DATJFU010000380.1:0-3209 GCA_035495495.1 Bdellovibrionota bacterium | reverse complement strand
GGATCACGACCCCGCCCAAGGACAGGGCGGTTCCTGGGCCATGGACGGCCACCTTCCACCCCCACTCACCTCAAGCCAGGCTAATTGAACGGAGCGCCCAGCTCGTGGGTCTTGAGCCACGCCAGCATCTCGGTCTGGCTGTGAAACTTGCCTTCCATCGCGGCACGCGCGAGCGGATGCTCTTTGACGTCGTCCTTGGTGACCTGGTCGCGGAGCGCCCGAAGCGCGCGGCGTGGAAACCCGACCTGGGTCGCGTTGACCAGCCACTTCGGCACGGAGCCCATCGGATCGAGATAAACCTGGATCGTCACGCGGGTCTTGGAGCCGTCGCCCAACGCCTGCAGCAGGTACTGACCGTGCAGGATCTTTCCGCGGATCTTGTCCGTCGGGGGGACGCGCGGATCCTCGATGCTCGCAAAGTCCAGGGTCATGGTGCGCGTGGTGGAATCAAAATTCGCTTGGGTACCGACGACGAAGTCCCGGTCCTTGATGATGAACGGCGTCTTGAAGTGCAGGTACTGGATGCGCTCGAGGGCCGAGATACGCTCGACCAGGCGGGACTCGCCCAGGTCCGGCACCCACTCCTTCTGGCGGCTATGGTCGGCGATGACGCCGACGATGCGCGGAAGGGGCGCGTCCACGTCCCCCTCGCCGCGAAAGGCAAAGAGCTCCTTGTCGGCCGGGCGCCAGCGGTAGACCTGGATGTCGGCGTCCTGATCGGACACCCGCTCCCACCGCGCCTCGGCGAAGTCGAATTGAGAATGGAAGACTGAACGTTCAGCTTCAGCTCGAACCGACGGGGCCCGCATGGCCAGGCCCAGGACGCATAGCGCTGCAACCGCGAAGTACTGGATCCGTGGGTGTGACATGGCCCTCGAAGCATACAGAAACCCGTTGATCTTTTCAAAAGCGGGTGGGAGAACCCCGCCATGGCCGTACTTACTGGAAAAAAAGCGCCGGGTTTCAGAGCTCAAGCCGTCTTCGGAAAGGATATCAAGGAGATCCAGCTTGCCGACTACCAAGGCAAGTACGTGATCCTCTTCTTCTATCCCCTGGACTTCACCTTCGTGTGTCCCACCGAGCTGCACGCGTTTCAGTCCCGCCTCTCCCAGTTCAAGGAGCGCGGCGTCGAGGTGCTGGGCTGCTCCGTCGACAGCCACTTCTCCCACTGGGCGTGGCTCCAGACGCCCAAGGGCAAGGGTGGAATCGAGGGCGTGACCTACGGCCTCGTGTCGGACCTCGGCGGCAAGATCTCCCGCGACTACGACGTGCTCAACGACGAGGGCGTCGCCTACCGCGGTCTGTTTCTCATCGACCGTAACGGCGTCGTGCGGCACCAGCTGGTGAACGACCTGCCCCTCGGCCGCAGCGTGGACGAGGCGATCCGCATGGTGGACGCCCTCCAGCACTTTGAGAAAAATGGCGAAGTCTGCCCCGCCGACTGGCACAAGGGCGAGCAAGCCATGAAGGCCACCCACGAGTCCGTGGGCGCCTACCTCTCGAAGAAGTAAGTTCCAACAGTCTCAGATCAGCTTTTGTAGGGCCGCCTCGTCCGTCACGGGCGCCTGGCAGGTCTGGCCTTCGCACACGTATGCCGTCTCTTGGCCCTGACGGGGAACGCGGAACTCCGTGAGCGGCGATCCCTCCACCGCCGTGGACAGAACGAGCGCGTGGGGCAAGAAGGCGCGGTCGAGGTGCGCCTTCAAGGCGCTCCCCCGGGGGCTCTCCACGGGCTCGGCCAGAACGACCTCTTTGACCGGACCCATGAACCAGTCCAGCACCATGAGGAGCCCGGTCACCGCCAGGGGGTGCTCAGCCAGGTAGGTCGAATACGCCTTGAGCGTGGCCTCGGCCTGCGAACGCCACTCCTCCACTCCGTAGACCTCGGCGAGCTTGAGCCCGTTTAGGGTCGCGACCGCAAGCGGACTCGGCAGGGCGCCATCATCCACGTCCTTGGCCCGAGCGATGAGATCCGCCCTCCCCGCCTCGGCAAAAAAGAAACCCGCGCCCTCAGTATCCCAGAAGAGCTCGACGGTGCGGCTGTGGAGCACCCGCGCACGGTCCATCCACCGCGGATCCAGGGTCGCGGCGTGGAGCGCGACGCAGGCCTCGGTGAAATGCGCGTAGTCTTCGAGGCTGCCCCGGCCCGCGGCCTCGCCGTCACGCCAGCGCCTGAGGAGATCGCCCTGTTCGTCGCGGAGGTGGGTCCAGAGAAACTCGGCCGCCTGGGCGGCGGCGTCGATCCATGCGGCCTCGCCCAGCACCTGACCCGCGCAAGCGAGCCCGGTGATGATGAGCGCGTTCCACCCCGTGAGCACCTTGTCGTCCAGCCCGGGGCGCACGCGTTTGGACCGTGAGCGCAAGAGCGAGGCGCGAGCTCGGTTCAAGAGCGACTCCGCCTCGGGCAGGTCCAGACCGAACTCAGTCGCGGCCTCTGCCGGGAGACGAACGAGCGAGAGCACGGTCAGCCCGCGGGTGTCGTGGTGGGGATCTTCCCAGTTACCGCCGTCGGTCACTCCGTAAACGGAGCAGAAGAGGGCCAGACCCTTCTCCCCCACGGCGGACTCGTTCAGCAGAACCTCCTGAACCTCCGACTTGCGCCAGACGTAGAACTTGCCCTCGACGCCCTCGCTGTCCGCGTCCTCGGCCGAGTAGAACGGGCCGTCGGCATGACGCAGGTCCCGCAGGACGTAGGCGGCCGTCTCGCGCAGCACGTGCTCATAGAGTGGATCGGGCGCCAGGGCATGGGCCTCTGCGTAGATCCTCAAGAGCTGGCCGTTGTCGTAGGCCATTTTTTCAAAGTGGGGCACGAGCCACTTCTCGTCGGTCGAATAGCGCGCAAAGCCGCCGCCGAGGTGGTCGTAGATTCCACCCCGGGCCATGCCGGCGAGCTGCTTTTGCGCGGCGATGAGCGGCTCCGCGGCGCCGGTGCGGCGATGGAGCCTGAGTAGGTATTGGATCGCCGAGGGTTGCGGAAACTTGGGCGCATGGCCCATGCCCCCGTGGATCGGGTCCCAGCGGTGTGCCAGGGCCTTGAAGGCGTCCGCGAACCATTCTTTCTTGAGAGCCCCGGCCGACTCCTTGGGCGCGGCCGTGGTGACCTCGCGGACGGCGTCGGCCACCGATTTGGCGTCGGCGAGGACGTCCGCGCTCCGGGTCTTCCAGACCTCGGCCACGCGCTCGAGGATGCTCTTGAACCCCGGCATGCC
>DATJFU010000379.1:0-8513 GCA_035495495.1 Bdellovibrionota bacterium | reverse complement strand
TCAAACGGTGAAGGCCTCGATCGAGCGCCTCAAGTACATCGAAGGCCTCAAGGCCTCGGCGGACTGGTCCGCCGTCCCCAAGAAAGAGCAGTCGCGCTACGAGCGCGAGCTCAGCAAGCTCCTGAAGTCCTTGGGCGGCATCCAGGACATGAAGAAACTGCCCGGCCTGGTGTTCATCGTGGACACCATGAAGGAGCACATCGCCGTCAAGGAAGCCAAGAAACTGGGCATCCCCACGGTGGCCGTGGTCGATACCAACTGCGACCCCGCGGACATCAACTACGTGATCCCCGGCAACGACGATGCCATCCGCAGCGTATCGCTCTTTGCCCGTCTCATGGCCGATAGCGTCCTCGAGGGCGCCAAGGTGTTCCAAGAGCGTGCCCGCGGCCAAGGCTCCGAGGACGACGATGTGTCCACCAAGAAAGTCTCGCGCTTTGAAGGCGACATCGACCTCGCCGGCGTTGATGAGGCTGACATTGCGGCCATGGAAACCACCGAAGAAGGCGCCGCCGAGGGCGAAGCCGAAGGTGAGAAGTCATGACCGTTTCGGCGAATGCAGTAAAAGAGCTCCGCGAGAAAACCGGCGCCGGGATGATGGATTGCAAGAAGGCGTTGGCCGAGACCAACGGCGACTTCGACAAGGCCATCGACTGGCTCCGCAAGAAGGGCATCGCTTCGGCCGACAAGAAAGCCGGCCGGGCCACGAAAGAGGGTGCCGTGACCTCGTACATCCACGCCGGTGGCAAAATCGGCGTGCTGCTCGAGGTGAACTGCGAGACCGACTTCGTCGCTCGTACCGAGCAGTTTCAAGGTTTCTGCCGGGACGTCTCGATGCACATCGCCGCGGCCTCGCCGCGTTGGGTGTTTCCTGAAGAGGTTCCCGCCGACGTCCTGGCCAAGGAGAAAGAAATCGCCGTGGCCCAGATGCGTGGACAGGGCAAGCCCGAGGCCATGCTCGAGAAGATCGCCGAAGGTAAGGTGAAGAAGTTCTACGACGAGGTCTGCCTCTTGAAGCAGCCCTTCGTGAAGAACCCGGACAAGACGGTGGAGCAGGTCCTCAAGGAGCTGATCGCCACGCTGGGTGAGAACATCACCTTGTCCCGCTTCGCCCGTTTCGTGCTGGGCGAAGCCACGGAACAGAAAAACGGCGCCGCCGCGCACTGAGGCCAGATGGCCAAGACGCGCACGGGCCGTAAGCCCTATACCCGTATCCTGCTGAAACTCTCGGGCGAGGCCTTGGCCGGACCCGCGGGTTACGGCATCGACACCGAGATCCTCAAAGTGCTGTCCTCCGAGATCAAGGAGGTGCACGGCAAGGGCATCCAGGTGGGAGTCGTGATCGGCGGCGGAAACATTTTTCGCGGCTTGAGCGGAGCCACCAAGGGGATGGACCGGGCGTCCGCCGACTACATGGGGATGCTCGCGACGGTGTTGAACTGTCTCGCCCTCCAGGACGCCCTGGAACGTGACGGCGTGCCGACCCGCGTGCAGTCCGCGATCGAGATGCAGGAGCTCGCGGAGCCCTACATCCGGCGCAAGGCCGTGCGACACCTTGAAAAGGGACGGGTCGTGATCTTTGCCGCGGGTACGGGCAACCCCTACTTCACCACCGACACCACGGCCG
The DNA here is from genome assembly GCA_035495495.1 of Bdellovibrionota bacterium. GTDB lineage: Bacteria > Bdellovibrionota > UBA1018 > UBA1018 > JADZFF01 > JADZFF01. The sequence goes on along the minus strand of DATJFU010000379.1, from coordinate 6,886 downwards.
CGCTGCGCGGGATGGAAGTCGGGGTCGAAGTGGTGCTCAAGGCCACCAAGGTGGACGGCGTCTATTCGGCCGATCCCGCCAAGGACAAGAGCGCCAAGCGTTACGACGAGCTCACCTACATCGAGGTTCTCCAGCAGGGCCTCAAGGTCATGGACTCCACGGCCATCTCGCTCTGCATGGACAACCAGCTTCCGATCATCGTTTTCAACATGAACAAACGGGGCGCGCTCAAAGAAATCGTGGACGGCAAGGCCGTCGGCACGCTCATCCAGTAGTAAGGAGCCTCCATGTCTAAAGAAATCGTCGACGCGATGAAGAAGGAAATGGACAAGAGCCTGCAGTCCCTGCAGCGCGACTTCCTGAAGGTCCGGACGGGCCGTGCCTCGACCGCTCTGGTCGAAGGCGTTCACGTGGACTACTACGGATCCAATACGCCGGTGAACCAGGTGGCGAACCTCTCGACCCCGGACGCGCGTACGATTCAGATCGTTCCCTGGGAGCCTGGAATGCTGGCCCCCATCGAGAAAGCCATTTTGGCCGCCAACCTCGGCCTGACCCCCCAGAGCGACGGCAAGGTGATCCGCATCAACATGCCGGCCCTGACCGAAGACCGCCGCAAGGAGATGGTCAAGACGGTGAAGAAGATGGGCGAAGAAGCCAAGGTCGCCATCCGTAACCAGCGCCGCGACGCCAACGAACACGTCAAGAAGGCCGAGAAAGACGGCCTCTCCCAGGACGAAGCCAAGAAGACGTTGGCCGACGTGCAGAAGGTGACCGACGACAAGGTGGCCGAAGTCGACAAGCTCGTCGGCACCAAAGAAAAAGAGATCATGACCGTCTAGATGAAGACTTTGACTCCCAGACACGTCGCCATCGTCATGGATGGCAACGGACGCTGGGCCCAACGCCGTGGCCGGCCCCGGATCTGGGGCCACATCCGTGGGGCCGGGAGGGTCAAGGACATCGTTCGCGGGGCCTCTGACAACGGGGTCAAGGCGCTCACGCTTTTCGCCTTCTCGACCGAGAACTGGGCCCGCCCCGAGGCCGAGCTCGCCGTTCTCTGGAAGCTTCTCAAGAAATTCCTCAGTCGCGAGGTGGACGAGCTCCATCGCCAGAACGTGCGTCTGCACGTGCTCGGCGAGATTGAGCGCCTCGCGCCGGACGTGCGGCAGGTGGTGAATCGCGCGGTGGAACGCCTCGCGGGCAATACGGGGCTTCGCCTCTGCTTTGCCGTCTCGTACGGCTCACGCCGCGAGGTCGCGCGTGCGGCCCGGCGCTTCGCCGAGGACTGCGCATCGGGCCTCCGCAAGCCCGCCGACTTGGACGAGGCGTTGCTCTCGACCTACCTTTGGACCGCTGAGCTGGGCGATCTGCAGGACGTCGATCTCGTGATTCGCACGAGCGGAGAGCTCCGAACGAGCAATTTCCTCCTTTGGCAATCCGCTTACGCGGAGTACTATTTTACCGATACCTGTTGGCCTGACTTTGATGCGGAGTGCTTCGGCCAGGCCCTTCGGGATTATGGGACCCGTGAACGTCGGTTCGGGCAGGTGGGGGATCGCAAGGATGAGCGCTCGCACGGGATCAGCTAACCGCAATCTTCTTCAGCGCGTGGTCACGGGGGTCCTGGGGGGCGCGGCCATCATCGCGCTCGTCCTGCACGGGGGCGTCATCGGCGCCCGCGCGCTCGCCGCGCTCCTGGCTCTGTGCATGAACTGGGAATACGGGAGCATGGCCTACAAGCTCTCGGACCGTCGCATCAAACGCGGCCTGCTCATCATGCTGACCCTGGCCGTTTCGGTCGCGCAATTTTTTGACCGGCTGCCCGTTTACGACACGGCCGTGGTGGCGTTTCTGATTCTCTTCGCCTGGTATCTCTTCGCGGCCGGACGGCAGGCGGAGGGTCATCATTTGCCGGTCCACCTCCAGGAGCTCGGTTACTCGTTCTTTGGCCTCTTTTACCTGGGGTTTCTGCCGCTCTACCTGGTTTGGCTCATGGAGTTGGACAACGGTCCCAAGTGGATCCTGCTCTTCTTCTTGATCGTTTGGATGGGTGACACGGGGGGATACTTCGGCGGCCGTTTTCTCGGTAAGCGCAAGCTGTACCCCGCCATCAGTCCCAAGAAGACGTGGGAGGGCTATGCCACAGGTCTGCTCTTTTCCCTGGGCGTGGCCGCCGCATTTAAGCACATCTATTTCGTCGAACCGGCATGGTCCACCGTTCTGACCATCGCCTTTGTCGTTAACGCTTGCGCCCAGGTGGGTGACCTTTGTGAAAGTCTTGTGAAGCGCGCCTTCGATAAAAAGGACTCAGGTAGCATTATTCCAGGGCATGGCGGCTTTCTTGACCGATTTGATGCAGTGGTTTTCACCCTGCCCATCATGTATATTTGCGTGACGGTTCTGAGCTAGTTTCCAAAGGAAAAAGCGCGTGTCACAGGTCATCGGGTTTCTTCTCATCCTGGGCCCGCTCGTGGTGGTCCACGAGTTCGGACACTTTCTCTTCGCCAAACTTTTCAAGGTCCGCGCCGACATCTTCTCGGTGGGCTTTGGGCCCCGCTTGTTCGGCAAGCAGATCGGCGAGACGGAGTTCCGGCTCTCGGCGATCCCCCTGGGCGGTTACGTCAAACTGTTCGGCGAGGACCTCGATCAGGAGATGACCCCGAGCGAGCGCGAGCGCGCGCTCTACGCCCAGGCTCCCTGGAAGCGCTTCATGATCTTCTTCGGCGGTCCGCTCTTCAATTTCATCTTCGCGGTCCTCGTGTTCATGGTGATCCTCGTGGTGGGCGAGCCCCACGTGGCGGCCGTGGCCGGCCGCGTGGTGTCGGGATCCTATGCCGAGAAGATCGGATTCAGCACGGGTGACCACATCCTCGCGGTGGACGGCAAGCAGGTGCATACGTTCAACGAGGTGATCCTCGCCATGAACGAGGCCGGCGACCGCGAGCTCGAGGTCGAGGTCCAGCGCCGCGCCGGTCCGCACCAGACGCTCAAGGTCCGCCCACAGCTCCAAGAAGGTTTCAGTCAGTACGGCGAAGAGAAGCAGGTCGGACACGTGCCGGGCCTGACCGCGATTCCGCGCACCGCCGAGGTCGGCGTGTCCAATCCGTCGTCCGCGGCCGGCAAGGCGGGTCTCAAGACCGGCGACCTGGTCAATGCTTGGGACGGCAAGGCGATCAAGACCTGGGAAGAAATCGAGAACGCCTACGGAGAAACTCCGGACGGCGGCACGGTGACCCTGTCCGTGACCCGCTCGGGCGGAGCGCCCCGTGACGTCAAGTTCACCAAGAAAGCCGATGGCCGTTCGCCCGGCTCCGACTGGGGCCTCTATTCTTCCGAGCTTTTTGTCGAATCCATCCTGGACGGCCAGCCGGCCCAGGCGGCGGGGATTCAAAAGGGCGACCGCGTCGTGAAGGTGGGGACGATCGAAGTCCCGAGCTTCTTTGACCTGAAGGACGAGATCCAGTCGGCGGCCCAGCATAACGGCCGCGTCCGCGTGTCGTGGGAGCGGGACGGAAAAATGCGCGAGGCCATGCTTACGCCGACCGAGAACAAGCGCACGGGGCCGACCCTCAAGTCGAGCACCGAATACACCATCGGCGTCGCGCCCATGCTCAAGATGGCCGAGCCCGAGACCGTGGTCGAACGGGTGTTCAACCCCTTCGTGCTCCTGTATCGCGGCGTCGATCGCACCGTGGAGATCAGCTGGCGCAACCTCGTGTCCCTCGGAAAGATGGTCACGGGCGACGTCTCGATCAAGACCTTGGGTGGCCCGATCCTCATCGGCAAGATCGCCGGCGACAGTCTCTCGCGCGGTTTGATTCAGTTTCTGACGATCATGGCGGTTCTGTCGGTGGGCCTGGGCATCCTCAACGTGCTGCCCATTCCGGTCCTGGACGGCGGCCACCTGCTTCTCCTGGGGATCGAGTCCATCCGGGGCAAGGCCCTGACGATTCGCCAGATGGAGATCGTTCAACAGGTGGGCCTCTCCCTCATCCTGCTGATCATGGTCATCGTGATCCGCAACGATCTGGCGCGGCTCGCCCTCTTCGATTGAGCGCCCCATGAAGCTCGTCGCCTGGGACACCTCCGGCAAGACCGGATCCGTGGCGGCACTCGAGGACGGCCGCATCGTCGCCGAGTGGACCCTCAACCTCGACATGGCGGCCCATGCCGAACGTTTGCTCTGGTCCGTCGACCAGATCCTGGCTTCTGCGGGATGGACCCTCGACGACGTGACCGCCCTGGCCGTCGGCATGGGGCCCGGAAGCTTCACGGGTCTCCGGATCGGCATCACGACGGCTCGCACCCTGGCCCAGGTCCGCAAGCTTCCGCTCGTCGGCGTCTCGAGTCTCGCCGCCCTTGCCCGGCCGGCCGCCGACTCGATCGCGCGCCTCGGGACCGGCGCCCGGGTCATCGCGGCGGCCCAAGCCTGCAGGGGCGAGGTCTACGCGCTCTGGGGCCAGGCCAAAGCCGTGGCTCGATGCACGTCGCTTCCGTGCCCGGGAGTGAAAGAAGAAGTCCTCGAGGAGGAGACCCTCAAGACCACCCTCCGCGGCTTCAAGCTGGGCAAGGGCGTGCCATGGACGGTCGTGGGTCCGGCGGCCGCGACCCATCCCGAGATCTGGGCCGTTCTCCCCAAAGCGAGCCGGGTGGTCCCGACAGATCCCCTGGCTCATGGGGTACAGGGACGTTACGTGGCGCTTCTGGCCTGGGAGCGTTGGGAGAAAGGCGGGGAGTTCTCCCTCGAGAATGCCACCCCCCGGTATCTGCGGGCTCCCGACGCGGAGAAGAAGCTCAAGGCGGGTCTCTTGCCCGTCCGTCCCGTTCGCGTGTTAGGATGACCTCGAATGCGGAAGATTTACCTGCTCCCCAACTTCGTCACCACGATCAACATGTTCTGTGGATTTTATTCGGTCGTGGCGTCGATCCAGGGTGACTTTGTCCTCGCGGCTTGGGCCGTGGTGGCCGCGGGCGTCTTTGACATGCTGGATGGTCGCATTGCCCGCCTGGCCAAGGCCACGAGCTCGTTCGGGGTGGAATACGACAGCCTTTCGGATCTCGTCTCCTTCGGCATGGCGCCGGGAGTCCTCGTGTACCTCTGGGCCTTGAAGCCCTACGGGCGGCTCGGCTGGCTCGCGGCCTTCGTGTTTCTGGCCTGCGGCGCCCTCCGTCTCGCGCGTTTCAACGTGATGACCTCGCGCCTGCCCAAAGGGTACTTTCAGGGCCTGCCCATCCCGATCGCGGCCGGCGCCCTCTCGACGTTCGTCATCTTTCAGAACGCCCTGTCCATTCCCCGCATGGAGAGCATCATGCCCGTGGTGCTGGGATTGGCCCTGGGCCTGGCGACCCTCATGGTGAGTTCCATTCCCTTTGCCTCCTTCAAGGAGCTCAACTGGCGTTCGCGGGCCAGCTTTGGCTACCTGATGGTGGGGGTCATGGCGATGGTCCTGGTGGCGGTCCGCCCCGAGGTCACCCTCTTTCTTTTGATTTCCGCCTACGTAGCCCTAAGCCTGCTCTGGGCCGTGGTGATGTTGGCCAGGGGGCAGGCCCCCTTGTCTGTCCAGGCCCATGACGCTAAGAGTTAGTTATGTCCAAGGCTTTGACTGTAGGTGTGGTGGGCGCGACGGGGGCCGTTGGAAAACAGCTCCTTTCGATTCTTGAAGAGCGCAAGTTTCCCATGAAGAAGCTGGTGCCCTTTGCCTCGGCTCGTTCCGTGGGCAAAGAGGTGCGCTGCGGGCAGGTCGTTGGAAAATGCGACGTCATGAAGCCCGGCTGCTTTCAGGGCGTCGACATGGTCTTCTTCGACGCCTCGGACGCCGTCTCCAAAGAATGGGTTCCGCAGGCGGCCGAAGCCGGCGCCTGGGTGGTCGATAACTCGGCCACGTTCCGCATGGACCCGGACGTGCCTCTCCTCGTCCCCGAGGTGAACGGCCACGAGCTTCAGAAAAAGATCAAAAAGGGCGGCGGTAGCGCCAAGGACCGGATCTTTGCCGGCCCCAACTGCTCGACCGTTCAGCTGGTCGTGGCCCTGAAGCCCATCCACGACGGGTGGGGGCTCGAACGCGTCGTGGTCTCGACCTACCAGAGCGTCAGCGGTGCCGGGGCCGAGGCCGTGAACGAGATGCTCGACCAGACCCGCACTGTCCTCGACGGCGGGTGGAAAGAGCCTTCGGTGTTTCCGCACCGGATCGCCTTCAACTGCATCCCGCACATCGGCGGGTTCAGGGACGACGGTTACACGAGCGAAGAGCACAAGATGCTGGTCGAGAGCCGCAGGATCCTGGGGCTGCCCGATCTCCGGTTCAACGCGACCACCGTGCGGATCCCGACCGTGTCCTGTCACAGCGAATCCGTGAACGTGGAGCTCAAGCGGGACTTTGACATCAAGGACGTCCGGCAGGCCTGGCTCAAGGCCCCGGGCATCGAGGTGCTCGACGACACCTCGAAGAAAATCTACCCCATGCCCATCACCGGGCCCGGCGACGTCGTGACCGGCGGTACCGGCAAGGATCCCGTCTACGTGGGCCGACTGCGGCGCGATCCTTCGATCGACCGCGGGCTCTGCTTCTGGGTGGTCTCCGACAACCTCCGTAAGGGCGCGGCTCTGAACGCCGTGCAGATCGGAGAAATGATTCTCCATGAGGGCCGCTCCTGATGGGGAGCCCGTTTCGATCAGGGCGCTTGTTCGCGGGCGCCTGGGCTCTTGCCGCGCTGACCGCCGTACCGGCCAAGGCCACGGTCACGGTGACGGCCGTCGCGCCCTATGTGCTCGACACGCAGAACGCGGTCTTCTACGCCGGGGTGGGGGCGGGGACCAGCAACACCCTGACCGGCGGTTTTGTCGACACGGCGGCGAGCTACCGCCTCCTGGACATCACGCAGG
>DATJFU010000378.1:0-4070 GCA_035495495.1 Bdellovibrionota bacterium | reverse complement strand
GAGGTCCATCTCACCTACAAGATCAGCGACTACGACAAGGTTCAGATCAAGAAGATCACCTTTCTCAACAACAAGAAATTCTCGGACGAGCAGCTCAAGGGCGTCTTTGCAGAAACCAAAGAGGGCGGCCTTTTCTCGTTCCTGAACGACGCGGGCAACTTCAAGGAGTCGTCCTTCAAGACGGACCTGCAGCGCCTGACTTATTGGTACCTGGACCACGGTTTCATCAAGTTCCGGTACGAGAACCCCGTGATCACGGTGAGCGACGACAAGCGTTGGCTCTACGTGACCATCTACGTGGACGAGGGCCCCCAGTACCAGATGGGCGACGTGTCCTTCAGCGGCGACCTGCTGTACACGACCGAGCAGCTCGGCCAGGGCATGGTCCTCAAGAAGGGCGACATCTTCTCGGTCTCGCAGCGAAACCAGGACATTCAGACCCTGACGGACAAGTACCAGGACCTGGGCTACGCCTTCGTCAACGTGGTGCCCAAGGTCGCGGTGCGCGACGACGCCCTGACCGTCGACGTGGACTACCACTTTGAGAAGGGCAGCCTCGTCTACTTTGGCGAGATCAATGTCATCGGCAACGGCAAGACCCACGACAAAGTCATCCGCCGCGAGCTCAAGGTCCACGAGGGCGAGCTGTACAGCGGCACCAACCTGCGTGAGTCGCGCGAGCGCGTCGAGCGCCTCGGCTACTTCAGCCCGGGCGAGGTCGTGTTCAACACGCTCACCCGCAAGGACCGCGACGACGTGGTCGACATCGAGATCTCGGTCAAAGAGCGTTCGACCGGTACCATCACCCTGGGCGCGGGTTACGGCAGCGTTCAGAAATTCTTTCTGACGACGCAGATTTCGGAGATCAACCTGTTCGGCAAGGGCCAGACCCTGAGCCTGCAGGCCCAGTACGCGGCGGACAACCAGTCCCGCAGCTTCAACCTGGGGTTCACCGATCCCTACGCCTTTGACACGATCTGGTCCCTGGGCTTTGACATCTTCTCGAGCCATCTGCCCATCCCCAACGAGTACCTCACGCGCAAGCTGGGGTTTGACGTGCGCTTGGGCTACCCGATCCTCGAGGACCTGTACGCGTTCATCACGTACAAGGACGAGGGCCTGCAGATCAGCAACGTGCAGGGTGGGGCGGCCACCGCCGCCCAAGCCCAGCAGGACCAGGGCGTGTTGTCGTCGGTCGTGTGGAGCCTGGTGCGCGACAAGCGTAACAACCGCTTTGAGCCCACCGATGGCAACTACATCAGCGCGTCCCTCGAGACCGCCGGTCTGGGTGGCGACAAGAAGTTCCTCAAGTGGGTGCTGAACCACCGCTTCTACAAGCGGCTGATCGGCGACCTCGTGTTCCGCAACTCCATCGAGTACGGCCAGGCGGTTCAGACCTCCGATCGCAATGTCCCGCCGTCCGAACGCTTCTTCTTGGGCGGTCCCAACAACCTCAAGGGCTACGACATCTTCAAGGTCAGCCCGGGTGACCAGGACTCGACGACCAAGGCGTTTCGCGCCCTGGGCGGTACGTCCGAAGTCTTTGCGCTCTTCGAGATGGAGTACCCCCTCATCAAGGAGGCTGGTCTCAAGTGGGTGGTCTTCTTTGACGCCGGCGACGCCTTTGGCGGCAATGCCGGGCATTTGGACAACGACTTTTCGCTCAAGAGCGACGCCGGCTTTGGTTTTCGCTGGTTCTCGCCCATCGGTCCCCTCCGCTTTGAGTGGGGCTTTCCGTTCAACCGCCAGTCCACCCACCAGGACCAGGCGGCCGTGTTTCAATTCTTCATCGGCCCGCCGTTCTGACGGTCGGGCGCTGGCGGTCACCGCCAGGGTGTTGACTCATTGCGTTATTAGCCCCGGGATGGTTGAATTCGTCGGGGGGGTGTGATCTTTTGAGGTGGGAATTTTGAAAGGGGACTTATGAAGGCATTCAAGGGTTTTGGCTTCGGTGTGGCGGCTTCTGCGTTGGTTCTGTCGGGTTTGGTGGGCTTGGCCCCCTATCCGGCGGGTGCGGCCCTGGCCAAGGGCGGCGAAGTGAAGATCGGCACTGTGAACATGCAGGAGGCCATCCAGTCCTCTGAAGAAGGCAAGAAAGCTCGCACCGAGCTCGAGACCGCCTTCAACAAGAAAAAGGGCGAGCTGCAGAAAGAAGAAGCCGACATCAAGAAGATGCACGAAGAGCTGGATAAGCAATCGCTCGTGATGAACGAGGCGGCTCTCTCCAAGAAGCAGCAAGAGATCCAGCAGCGCATCCTGAAGTTTCAAGAGTCCACCGCCCGTTCGCAGATGGAGATCCAGAAGAAGGAGCAAGAACTCACCGCTCCCATCGTCGAGAAGCTCCGGGGCGTCGTGGCTCAAGTGGCGAAAGACAAGGGCTACACCATCGTCCTCGAGAAGAGCGAAAACAACGTGCTCCTCTCGCCCGACCAGGACGACCTGACCAAAGAAGTGGTGGAGGCCTACAACAAGGCCAAGAAGTGATGTCGCTGAGCCTGGCCCAAATCCTGGAAGCCACCGGTGGCTCCTGGGTCAATCGCCCGGAAGGGCACCCGGGGCCCGGCGCGATCCACATCGACGCACCCAAGACCCTGGACTCCGCCGGGCGGAGCCATGTGGCCTTCTTCTTCTCGAAGGAGTTCCAACATGAGCTGCCTCAAGCGGATCCAGGGGTCCTGGTGACCGGCAACGCGTTCGTCGAGCCCCTGAAGAAATCCGGACTGAGACTCTGGCAGACCGCCGCGGTGGTGGCCTGCGCCGATCCGTACGTGGCCATGGCCCGGGTCACCGAGCTCTTTGCGCCTTCGCTCACCCATGATTCGCATATTCCCGGCCGCGCCAAGGGACGTGGCCGCCGCGTGCATCCCACTGCCGTGGTGGATCCCGCAGCGGAGCTCGGAGCCGATGTCGAAGTCGGGCCGTGCGCCGTCGTCGAGGCGGGCGCCAAGGTGGGCGACCGGGTCACGCTCGGAGCCGGCTCCTACGTGGGCCGCGACGTGAGCCTGGGCGACGACTGCATGCTGTTTCCCAAGGTCACGGTTTACGAGCGCACGGTCATCGGCGCGCGCGCCCGCATCCATGCGGGGGCGGTCATCGGATCCGACGGCTTTGGGTTTGCCCCCAAGATTCGGGACGGCAAGCCCGAGGGACACCAGAAGATCTATCACCTGGGCCGTGTGGTCATCGGCAACGACGTCGAGATAGGCGCCAACGCCTGCATCGACCGCGGCACCCTGGGTGACACGGTTCTCGGCGATCAGGTCAAACTCGATAACATGGTCCAGATCGGTCACAACACGAAGCTCGATACCGGCGCGTGCGTCTGCGGCTCGGCCGCCATGGCGGGGAGCTCGAGTCTCGGCAAGTTCGTTTACGTTGGCGGCCTGACCGGCATCAGCAACAAGGTGCACATGGCCGACGGGTCCAAGGTGGGAGCGGTATCGCTCGTCACCAAGGACGTGCCCCCGGGCGTGGCCGTGATGGGCAATCCCGCCCGCGAGTACAATGAGCACTTCAGAGCCCACGCGGCCCTGAACAAGCTCGCGGCTCGCAAGCGTCCCAAGGAGGGCAAGGCGTGAGCGAAGCCCCCACCTATCCGTTTGGCGTCGAGGAGATCCAGCGGTACCTCCCGCATCGCTCGCCGTTTCTGCTCATCGACCGCGTGCTGGGCATCCAGGCGCCGGCGGATCCCACCGTCCGCGTGGGCATTGAGGTGCGGACCCGCAAGAACGCCTCGTTCAACGAACCCCATATGGTGGGGCATTTTCCGCAGCGGTCCCTGACCCCGGGCGTGCTCATCCTCGAGACCATGGCTCAGACGGCCTCGATGAGCCTCTACCCGTACGTGTGGAACCGCATCGAGGCCTTTCGCAAATCCTTTCAGTGCATCCTGGCCGGCGCGGACTCCGTCCGCTTTCGCCGGCCGGTCGTGCCCGGTGACACGATGGAGATCAAGACCGTGGTGTCGAAGGTGAAGGGCAGCCTTTGGATTTTTGACTGTGAAGCGACGGTGGATGGCCAGCGCGCCGCCGAAGCGGAGATTCTCGCCAATCTGGTGCTGGACGGAGAAG
>DATJFU010000377.1:0-3088 GCA_035495495.1 Bdellovibrionota bacterium | reverse complement strand
ACTCCCTTGAGACCCACCCACAACAGGCCGGCCCAACCGACCAGGAAACAGATTCCACCCAGAGGAGTGATGGCCCCAAGCCAGCGCGCGCCGGTCACGGCGAGTAAATAGAGGCTGCCCGAGAAGAGCAGGATGCCCGCGGCAAAGGACCCCGTGATCCAGTGGGGGGGCGCCGGAGCCTGGGCCCGGGCGGCCGACCAGACGCCGAGCGCCGTCAGGACCAGGGCATGAATCAAATGGTACTGCACGGCCGTCTGGTAGATGGCCAGGGCGCTCGGATCCAACCGCCCCTTGAGGGCATGGGCGCCAAAAGCCCCCAGAGCCACGGCCAGAAAGCCCGCGGCCGATCCTAAGGTCAAAGCAGGATTCATCGTTTGACTCGGGTGTGCTACGGTGCCCCTAATTATGTCAGACGACGGTCAAAAGCAATCGGGTATTCCTGAGACCTTTGAGGGCAAGAAGGTCGTCAAGCACCCCTACCTGCTCTACGGGATCCTCAATCTCCTGGCCCTGGGATTCATGGCATTGGTCGGATGGTTGGCATGGAACAGCGGATTGATCCCCGGACATCACTGATGCGGTGGAATGTCAGCCTCGCGCTGCTTCTGGTTTCGGCCGGCTGCGCGAGTCCCCATGACATCGGCTGGCCCGGCGCCGCGCCGACCGAAAATCTCACGGCCCAAGAACAGCGCGAGATGCTCGTCGAAGGCGAGAAGGACTGGGCCCACCGCGACGACCGCAGCTCGCTCATCCATGCCATGGAGAAGTTCTCCAAGGTCGCGGCCGCCAACCCCGGCAACTACGAGGTGCAAGAGCTTCTCTGCCGCGGATACTACCTGCTCGCGGATTCCCACACCGACGACATGGATGAGAAAAAGAAATTCTGGGAGCTCTCGATCGCCTGGGGCCAGAGGGCCATGGCGACGAACCCGGATTTTCGCCGCCGCGTGGTCGATGGGCATGAGCCCATGGAGAATGCGCTCGATGCCCTGAAGAAGTCCCAGGTCGACGCCGTCTACTGGACCGCGGCCTCGGTGGGCAAGTGGACGTTTCATTCGGGCACCGCCGACCGGCTCGCCAACCGCAACAAGATCACCAAGCTCATCCAGCGCGTCGAGCAGCTCGATCCTGATTACTTCTACGGCGCCGTCAATCGGTACTGGGGCATGTACTACGCCGTGGCGCCGTTCATCGCGGGTGGCAGCATGCAGAAGTCCCTGGAGCACTTTCGGCGCGCATTCAAGGCCGCCAACAACTACTTTGGCAGCCACGTGCTCTTTGCGGAGACCTACGCGGCCCGCAAGGCCGACAAGGCGCTCTTCAGGCGCGAGCTGGAGTTTGTTCTCAAGGGCCGGCCCGAGAGCCTGCCCGATATCGTTCCCGAGCAGATGCTGGAGCAGAAAAAGGCCAAGCACATGCTCGAGACGATCGACAATTATTTTTAGGAGAGGTCCCCGATGTCCGACGGCTCATTTCACATTCCACGTCCCGACAACGAACCCGTTTGCCAGTATGAGCCGGGCAATCCACGGCGCACGTCGCTGCAGAAGACCATGGACCGCATGGCTTCGGAAAAGATCGACATCCCACTCGTGATCGGCGGGCGCGAGATCCGGACCGGGCGCACCCGCAAGGTGACGATGCCCCACGACCACGGGCACGTGCTGGCCGAGTTCCATCTCGCCGGCCCCGAGGAACACAAGCTCGCGACCCAGGCCGCGCTCAAGGCTCAGAAGGACTGGGAGCGCCTGTCGTGGAATGACCGCCTCTCCGTGTTCTTGAAGGCCGCCGAGATGCTGCGCGGGCCCTGGCGCGACATTCTGAACGGCTCGACCATGCTCGGGCAGAGCAAGAACTGCTTTCAGGCCGAGGTCGACTCGGCGTGCGAGCTCATCGACTTCTTCAAGTTCAACCCCCACTACTACCGCGAGATGCTCGAGACCCAGCCGTACTCGCCCGAGGGTGTGTGGAACCGGATGGACTACCGCCCCCTTGAGGGCTTTGTCGCGGCGATTACGCCGTTCAACTTCACCGCCATCGGCGGCAACCTGCCCACTTGCCCGGCCATGGCCGGCAACGTGGCGGTCTGGAAGCCCTCCGACACCCAGATGCTCTCGGCCTGGTACACGATGAAACTTCTCGAGGCCGCGGGGTTGCCCCCTGGCGTCGTGAACCTCGTGGGCGCCGATGGGCCCGAGTTCGGCCAGACGGTGCTGACCCAGCCCGAGCTCGCGGGCGTGCACTTCACGGGTTCGACCGGAACGTTTCAGTGGATCTGGAAGACCGTGGGCGAGAACATCGCGCGCTACCGCTCGTACCCCCGCATCGTGGGGGAGACGGGCGGCAAGGACTTTATCTTTGCCCACCCGTCTTCGGAGTGGGAATCGCTCGCCGTCGCCATTGCCCGGGGCTCGTTTGAGTACCAGGGGCAGAAGTGTTCGGCCGCGTCGCGCGTGTACGTGCCCAAGTCCATCTGGCCCCGGGTGCGCGAGCGCCTTGCCGCGGACCTCAAGTCCATGAAGATGGGCGACGTGCGCGACTTTGGTAACTTCATCAACGCCGTCATCGACGAGCGCGCCTTTAACAAGATCTCGGGCTACATCGAGGGCGCCAAGCGCTCGTCGGACGAGAAGGTCGTCCTGGGCGGCAAGTGCGACCGCTCCAAGGGGTGGTTCATCGAGCCCACGGTGATCGAGACCACCAATCCCAAGGCCAAGACCATGTGCGACGAGATCTTTGGCCCCGTCGTGACGGTTTATCCGTACGACGACAATAAATGGGAAGAGGTCCTCCAGACCTGCGAAGGCACGTCGGCCTACGCCCTGACCGGTGCCCTGTTCTCGCAGGACCGCGCCGTCATGGCTCGCATGACCGAGACGGTCAAACACGCCGCGGGCAACCTCTACCTCAACGACAAGCCCACGGGCGCGGTCGTGGGGCAGAATCCCTTTGGCGGCGGCCGGGCGTCGGGGACCAACGACAAGGCGGGCGCGCACTTCAACGTGCTCCGATGGGTCTCGCCGCGCTCGATCAAGGAGTCGTTTCACGCGCCCCGGGACTACCGCTATCCCTTCTTGGGTTAAGCGTG
>DATJFU010000376.1:0-3075 GCA_035495495.1 Bdellovibrionota bacterium | reverse complement strand
CTGTGATCGGGGTTCTAGCCGCACTGGCGCTGCTTCTGGGCGGCGCCTCCACCCATGCCTTGGCCGCGGAGGCCTGTCCTTGTCCTGCCGGCCAGTCGACTCCGCCCACGGTGACGCCTGTTCCGACCTTTCACGAAGTGGCCCATGTCACCGCACGGATCCAAGCTCTCCAGGCGGAATTGGCCCGGATCCTCAACAGTCGGCGTTTGGCGACTCCAGGCCAAAAGACGCAGGCCGCGCTCGAGTGCATGCAGACCGACTACGTCGATCTCGCGCCGTTCGTGACGGTTCACGACATCACGGACGTGGGAGTCGACTCGTACTTTCCCTACATGCAGTCGCTCTTTTTGATTGATCACTACACGCACGCGGACGTGACCGAGGCGCTCCAGACCCTGCCGGCCTACCAGGCCGTGCTGCACGATCGCGACCAGAACGCGCATCTCACCGCCGCGGACCGCAACGTCCCCGTCCAGGGAGTCACGCCCTGCGAGCTCGCGCGCCTGATTCATCCCGGCAGCGGCAATGCCACGGCCACGACGACGCTGGGGTACTTTGACCACACCAACCGGCGCGTCTACTACAACACCTGCGCCCCGTTTCAGAAGGCGGTGGCCACGGTCGTCCACGAGCTCTCGCACGCCTACAACCGGACCGAGGACGGCGACCGCCTCCATGAGCGGTACCAATCGGCCGCGGGCCGTCTTCGCTGGGCGGTAGAAGAAGGTGGGCCGGGCGCGGGCGTCAGACGCCACAACGAGATCCGGTTCGACGACGAGATAAAGGCCTACGGCTACGGCGCCCGGGCGGATCTCGATCTCATGCGGAGCTTTCCGGGACTCGAGCCCGGGGTTTCTTCCGGGACCTGCCAGGACGCGCCGGCGTGGATGGATCGGATGCAGACCTTTGAGGACATCAGCGGCGAGGGGTATCCGCGCCAGTTCTCGCTGCAGGAGCTCGCCGCGTACCGGGCCCGCATCGGCTGCCCCCCGCCCCCGCACTGACCGTTAGAACTCCAGGTCCTTGAAAGGGACAGGCGGCGCGGGTTCATTTCCCAATTCCACCAGCTCTTTTCGCCACCATCCGACGTCGTGCCAGTGACCCAGCTTGAATCCGGCCTGTGGGTAGAGCGCAAAGGCCTTGAAGCCGAGCGCCTCGTGAAAGCGGACGCTCGCCTCATTCGGTAACGCGATCACGCCGTAGGCCAGGCGGATACCCTGTTTCCGCAGCGTTGCGAGCAGGCGCTCATAGAGCGCGCGGCCGGTCCCCCGGCCTTGGCGGTCGGGACGGAGGTAGATGGTGGTCTCGACCGACCATTGGTACGCCGTTCGGGTCCGGTAGCGCGCGGCGTAGGCGTACCCCGTGACTCCGGTCTCATCCGTGGCGACGAACCAGGGATAGTCCCGAAGCGTGTCGCGGATCCGGCCGCGGAACTCGGCGAGGGAGGGGAGCTCCCATTCAAAAGAGACGGCCGACCGCTCCACGTGGGGCGCGTAGATGGCCAGCATGGCTTCGGCGTCGGCTTCGGTGGCGAGCCTGAGGACTCCCAGCATGGCCCTGAGCCTAACCGGGCAACCGGATCGGTTGAAGCCCAAGATCATGATATTTCGGGCTTGCCACGCTGCGTCGCACGATATAACGCTGCGCGAAAGACATAACCACACGTTTAACTCAGGAGTCTAGCTTGAAGTCCCTCCTTTCGCTTTCTGCCCTTTCGACCGTCCTTGCCCTGTCCGGGTGCCTCAACGGCGCCGGCAGCGGAACCATCAACGTGGGTGCCACCGAGGCACCCTACACCCAAGATTCGATCACGAGTGCCACCGTCACGGTGACCAAGGTCGAGGCCCACTGGGTGGACGAGACCGGCGCCGACGGCGGCTGGGTGACCCTCTCCGAGGAGACCCATTCCGTCGATCTGACCCTGCTCGGTGACGGCATCGTCGCGGAGCTCGGTTCGGCCCAGGTGCCGACCGGCGACTACACCGAAGTCCGTTTTGTCACGAACGGCGGCGTGGTGGTGGTGACGGACGGGACCTCATACGAGGTCAAGGTTCCGAGTGGCGAAGAAAGCGGCATCAAGGTCAAGATCCAGCCCGCCCTCCACGTGGATGGCGCGGCGGCTACGGACCTGAACCTCGAGTTCGACCTGGATAAGTCCTTCGTCGCCCTGGGTAACGGCGGCTTTCACTTTGACCCTGTGGTCAAAGCCGTGAACGTGGCCGCGACGGCGAGCGCCGCCCAACCCGCCGGTAACCCTACGTCGGACGGCCTCTTTGGCGCGCCCGAGCACATCCAGCTCCAGAAAGGCTACGGCCGTCCCACCGGCGGCGGCTCGAGCCCGCTCCTGACTTATCGCAACGGCAACGTGCTCAACGCGCACAACACCGCGGTGATCTTCTGGGGAACGGAGTGGAACGACGCCGCCTTCGCGGGCGACAAGATCACGGGCCTGGACACGTTCTTTTCGAACATGAACGGTTCGCAGTACGCCTCGACCGGCAACGAATACTACGACGTGGTGGGCGGCGTGCAGACGCTGATCCAGCCGTCCTCGACGTATCTCGGACATGTGATCGATTCGACCGCTGCGCCCCGCAAGGCCCTCTCGACCTCTTCCGCCGTCGCCAAGGCCTGCGCGGTGGCCGGTAACAACCCCGACCCCAGCACGGTGTACTTTATCTACACCTCGACGGGCGCCGGGCACGTCAACTACTGCGCCTGGCACTCCTGGGGCACCTGCTCGAGCGGCGCGCCCATCCAGGTGGCCTACATGCCCAACATCGATGGCATCGCTGGCTGCGATCCCCAGGACTCGGCCACCGGCCACTCGCAGGGTCTCGCGGCCTTGGCCAACGTGACCGCGCACGAGCTCATGGAAGCCGTCACCGACCCCCGTGGCTCGGGCTGGATGGATTCGAGCGGCGCCGAAAACGGCGACAAGTGCGCCTGGGCGTTTCCGGTTTCGGACACCAATCCCAGCGGCCTGTCGACCTTGACCGACGGTTCGCAGTGGAAGCTCCAGATGGAGTGGTCCAACGCGGCCTATAGCGCCTCGAGCGGTTTCTTGAACCGCAG
>DATJFU010000375.1:0-2957 GCA_035495495.1 Bdellovibrionota bacterium | reverse complement strand
TCAGCGCCTCGGCCTCGACGATCTTCACGATCGACAAGTCGGGCCGGATGTACACCCGCATGTTCGACTTCGAAATGTACGGAGCATGCCCGGGCCTGCACTACACCTTTGAGAAGATCAAGCAGACCGACGACCCGGAGCAGATCCTGACGCTCTTCAACGCGGTCCGGGTTCTACCCCTGGACGAGTGGAAGCCCCAGCCGGCCATCGTCGTTTCCGGCCAGGGCGCGATCACGACCAACATCAGCATCCACCTCACGGGCAAGGGCAACGCCGCCCGCGAGCTCCGCGTGCAGGGCAAGGACTCGGACGGGAGCTACGGCTACTACTACAAGCCCATCTTCGCCGCCGACTCCCGCGACTGGTCCTTTCATGAGACGGGTGAGACCTACGACCCGGACGTCGAGATCGCCCGCGACGCGCCCCACGTGCTGGGCCGCAAGCTCGACAAGACCTACACCGGCAAGCTGAGCCAGCTGCTCACGCCCGACCTGGACGTGCAGCTCGTCGACTTCAACTACTACGACACGCCGGCCATTCTTCGGGTCACGGGCTTTGGGGCGACCATCGACCTCAAGCTCTTCACGTTCGAGGCCTGGAGCCCGACGACGCAGATGAAAGACGCACCCGAGCTCGTGGGATCCGTCTACGGCGAACCCAAGGAACTCCTCGGCACGCTCGAGATCCCCGAACAGTACCTCCAGTCCAAGGACAAGAAGGTCAAGACGCTGGTCCACGCGTACTTCCAGAAGTACAACCACGTTCACCAGGCGTTTTCGATCTCCGCGGACGACCGGACGGTGAAGATCCACACGCGCATGATCCAAAAGGAGAGCACAGGGTACTTTGACTACTCGCTCAAGCGGCCCCTCGACATGACCCTCACTCGCGAACTCACTCCCGAGGACGAGGCGGTCGCGGTGCAGGGTGGCTTCATGGCCCTGGCAAACGCGCCGGCCCTGATCCTCACGGATCTGCCCGCACACCCGTCGGGCAAGGACTACCAGAAGATCGTCGACGCCACGGGCCGCAACGAGGCCGTACTGAAGGAGATCAAGCGCATCAACCGTGAGCGAAAGATCGCCCACCTCAAGAGCGGCCTGCTTTCGTCCCTCGCGGTCGCGGTGTTCTACCCGGTCAACACGTTCATCAGCCTGATCGACCTTCCGGAACACAGCCTGCTCTGGGGCAACCTGAACCTGGGCGGCGGCATCGTGTTCAGCAAGTACGCGGGCATGAACATGAAGCTCGTTTTCTCGAGCACAGCCGACTATAAGCGGGCGGTCAAGGTCCTCGAAGACCGCGTCAACGGCTACAAGGCGATCACGGACGCGATGAAGGCCGGGGGGTGACGCCGGGACGGAGTTCGGCTACGTTGGTGGAATGAAAAAAATTCCACTCGTTGCCCGGATCCTGCTCGGCCTGATCTTCGCGTTCTCGGGGATCTCGTTCTTCTTCATGACGCCCCCTCCGCTCCCGGAGGGCCCCATGGCCGACTTCTTCAAGGGCTTGATGGGGACGCACTACTTTTTCTACCTGCTCAAGGTCACTGAGAGCGTCTGCGGCCTGTTGCTCCTGTCGGGGATGTTCGTGCCTCTCGCGCTCGTGATCCTGGCGCCCATCATCATCAACATCTTCATGGTCCACGCGTTCATGATGCCCCAGGGCCTGCCCCTGGCCCTCGTGGTCGGCGGACTCGAGATCTACCTGACGTTCTTCTCGCCCTACGGCGCCAAGATCCGGGCGCTGTTTCAGGCAAAGTGAACTCCGGCAAGGCCCGCAGCTATCGGTACGCCTCCCTGTGGATCGGCGCGGTCCTGGTGGGCGTGGCCGCCGTTCTCTACGCGAAGCTCATCTTCGTCGTCCAGAGAACCTACCTGACGTGGTTTGGCCGGCACCCGCATTATCTTGCGGCTGCCGCCCCCTTTGCTTTCGTCGCAGCCACGGCCCTCGTGCGCCGGTTTGCGCCCGACGCGAAAGGGAGCGGCATCCCCCAAGTGCTGGAGGCCATTGAGGCCGGAGAGAAGGCGCCGGGCAAGGACGGCCCCTGGCTCTCATCGCTCGTCTCGGCACGGACCGCCGTCATCAAGGTGATCTCCTCGGTGGTCGGGATCGCCGGTGGCGCCTCGATCGGGCGCGAAGGCCCGACCGTCCAGATCGCGGCCTCTGTCTTTGCGGGGGTGGGCAGAAAGGTTCGAAAATACGCTCCAAACATCGAGCTGCCGTCCTACCTCACGGCCGGCGCCGCGGCCGGCGTGGCCGCCGCCTTCAACACGCCCCTGGCGGGGATCACCTTCGCCATCGAAGAGGTGATCAACGGCGCCCTGGGATCGTTTCGGCAGGCGATGATGGTCTCGGTCATCATCTCGGGGATCACCGCGCAGGCCCTTCTCGGCAATTATCTTTACTTTGGGAGGCCAGCGATCTCGGAGCCGAACCTGCACGTGACCTACCAGGCCTTGCTTCTCGGAGTTTCGGGCGGAGCGTTGGGTGGAATTTTCGCCAAGGTTCTCGCCTACCCGGGCATGGTCAGGCTCCCCAAGCACTGGCTGCTCCGGTCCTTTGCCTGCGGCGTCGTCTGCTCGGCCATCGGTCTCCTGACCCATGGAGCGACGGCGGGCTCGGGGTACGAGCCGACCGAAGCCGCCCTCATGGCCGGATCAGCGGATGGAGCGAGCCTGCTTTTTCCGATCCTGAAGCTCGGAACAACCGCTCTCTCGTATCTCTCGGGCATGGCGGGCGGGATCTTCTCGCCCAGCCTCTCGATCGGGGCCGGGATGGGGATCTCCATCGCGAAGCTTCTGCACTTCCACGATTTTCGGACCTGCGCCCTCATGGGGATGGTGGCCTTCTTCTCTGGCGTCGTTCAGGCACCCATCACGGCGGTCATCATCGTGACCGAGATGACTGACCGGCATATCCTCATCATCCCCTTCATGGTCTCGGCCTTCATCGGA
>DATJFU010000374.1:0-3438 GCA_035495495.1 Bdellovibrionota bacterium | reverse complement strand
GTTCTTCCCGACCGGCCGTAAGGCGAGCTTCATCCCGACGCCCGACAAGGTCGCAAAGCCGATCTACCTGACCGTGAACGCCGACGAGTCGGAGCCGGGCACGTTCAAGGACCGGGACATCATGCGCTACACGCCCCACCTGCTCATCGAGGGCATGGTGATCGGCGGATACACCATCGGCGCGCACATCGGTTACATCTACATCCGCGGCGAGTACACGCGGGAGGCCAAGCTGCTGCAGGCCGCGATCGACGAGGCCTACGCCAAGGGTTACCTCGGCAAGAACATCCAGGGCTCGGGCTTCAGCTTCGACCTGACGGTTCACCGGGGCGCCGGCGCTTACATCTGCGGCGAGGAAACCGGCCTCCTGAACTCGCTAGAGGGCAAGCGGGGCGAGCCGCGGGTCAAGCCGCCGTTTCCGGCCCAGGCCGGCGCCTTCGGCGGACCCACGATCGTCAACAACGTCGAGACCCTCGCGGCCGTGCCCCACATCATCAACCGGGGCGGAAAGTGGTTCTCGAGCCTGGGCGCAGTGGAGAAATCGGGCGGCACGCGCCTCTTCTGCGTCTCCGGACACGTCAAGAAGCCAGGACTCTACGAGCTGCCCTCGGGCGGCGTTACGCTGCGCCAGCTGATCTACGATTATTGCGGTGGAATCCTGGGGGACAAGAAGCTCAAGGCCGTGATCCCGGGTGGATCGTCGGCGCCCGTGCTGACTCCCGACGAGATCGACGTGGTTCTCGACATCGAGCCTCTGATGAAGATCGGAAGCATGCTCGGTTCGGCGGGGATCATGGTGGTCAGCGAGGATTACTGCCTCGTGCGCCTGATCTGGCGCATCACCAAGTTCTACGATCACGAGTCCTGCGGCCAGTGCACGCCCTGCCGCGAGGGTTGCCGTTGGATGAAGGACATCCTCTGGCGCATCGAGAACGGCAACGGCCGCGAAACCGATCTGCCGCTGCTTCTCGACATCGCCAACAACATCAACGGCAAGACTCTTTGCGCCCTGGGCGACGCGGCGGCAGGCCCCGTCTCCAGCTTCGTGCGCAAGTTCAAGGCCGATTTCGAGGCCCATATCCGAGGTAAGCGATGCCCACATGCACCATAGACGGACGCCAGGTCGAGTTTAAGCCGGGCGAGAACCTGGTCGACGCCGCCAAGCGCGCGGGGATCTCGATTCCCGTGTTCTGCTATCACCCCGGTTTGACGGTGGTGGCCCAGTGCCGCATGTGCGCGGTCGAAGTCCAGGGCATCAAGAAGATTCAGACCGCGTGTTCGACCAAGGCCGCCGAAGGCATGGTGGTCTCGACCACATCCGAGGCCGCCAAGCAGGCGCGCCAGTCCGTGATGGAGTTTTTGCTCATCAACCACCCGCTGGATTGCCCGATCTGCGACCGCTCCGGCGACTGCGATCTTCAGGACAATTCCTACGGCCACGGCGGCGCGTACATGCGCTACACCGAAGAGCGCCGCACCTACATGGACCTCGACATGGGTCCGGTGATCAAAAAGAACATGAACCGGTGCATTCACTGCACCCGCTGTATTCGCTTCGGCGCCGAGGTCGCGGGAGTCCGCGAGATGGTCGCCCTCCAGCGCAGCAACAACACCGAGATCACGACGCTCGACGGCCGGCCCCTTGAGACCGACTACGCGGGCAACTACGCCGACATCTGCCCCACGGGTTCGCTGACCCTCAAGGATTTCCGCTTCAAGAAGCGGGCCTGGATGGTCAAAAAGGCCCAGACGGTGTGCGAAGGTTGCTCCAAGGGGTGCAACATCGAGCTGCACTGGGACGGCAACACCGTTTACCGCACGCTTCCCCGCGAGAACCAGGCGGTCAACAAGTGGTGGATCTGCGACGAGGGCCGTTTCAACTTCCACTACATCCACGACGAGAACCGCATTGTCGCCCCCGTCACCCGCAAGGGCTCCGGGATGGAAGAAAAATCCTGGTCCGAAGTGGTGGGTGCCGCCCGCGACGCGCTCAAGGGCAAGAAGGTCGAGATCCTCGTCGGCTCCGACCTGACCCTCGAAGAAGCCAAGATGATCCAGGCGTTCTGCAGGGACATGTTCCCGGGCGCGCCCATCTCGCACTTCGGGACTCCCGGCATCAAGACTTCCAAGGATGACGGCGACGCCGACAAGATCCTCAAGCGCAAGAGCAAGACCTCCAACCTGCACGGCATGGAGAAGCTGGGCATCCAGCCCTTCTCGGGCCTCGGCAAGGACGCCGCCGCGCTCGTGTTCCGTGGCGGCCGCGCGGTCGTGCCGGATCTCGGTTCGGCGCTCGTGGTCGGCGTGGGCGTGTTTCTCAAGCCCCAGGCCGCCAAGTTCGAGGCCGTGCTTCCGGGCGCCTCATTCGCGGAGAAGGACGGCACGATCGTCAACTCGGCGGGTATGGAACAGAAGCTGGTCCGCGCGGTTCTGCCCCCCGGCGAGAGTCGCCAGGTTTCTGAAATTCTCATGATGCTGTCCCGTGGCGGCAAAGGCGCGGGGGTGGCGTGATGTTTGAGTTCGATACCCTGACCATGATCATCAAAGTGGTGGGCGTCCTGGTGCTCCTGCTCCAGGTCGTGCCCATCATGGTGTGGGTCGAGCGCCGCGGCTCGGCCCTCATGCAGAACCGCCTCGGCCCGAACCGGGTCGGCCCCCTGGGCCTGATCCAGTCGCTGGCCGACGCCGTGAAGTTCATCTTCAAAGAGGACCCGATCCCGGGAAACGTGAACGCGTTTTACTACGTGATCGCGCCCCTCGTGGCCCTCGTGCCGGCGTTCATGACCTTTGCGGTCATTCCGTTCGCCAACGACATCACGGTGCACGGCCATGTGCTGCACTTTCAGCTCGCCCAGCTCAACGTGGGCATGCTGTATGTGTTCTCGGTGGCGTCGCTCGGAGTGTACGGCATCATCATGGCCGGCTGGGCCTCCAACTCCAAGTACGCGCTCTTCGGGAGCCTGCGCAGCTCATCGCAGATGATCAGCTACGAGCTCTCCATGGGGCTGTCGGTCATCGGCATCGTCATGACTTTTTCGAGCGTTGAACTGGGCCCCATCGTCGTGGGCCAGACGCAGCCGGCGCTCACGGGCCTCACCAAGCTGTTTCCGGCTTTGGCCAGCGTTCCGTTTCTCGCCCATATTCCAAAGTGGGGCTTTTTGGTGCAGCCGCTGGGCTGTCTGATCTTTCTGACCGCCGCTTTCGCGGAGACCAACCGTCTCCCCTTCGACCTACCCGAGGGCGAGTCCGAGATCGTGGCCGGTTACCACCTCGAATACGGCGCAATGAAGTTCGCCCTGTTCTTCATGGCCGAGTACACCAACATGTTCATCGCTTCGGCCATGATCACGACCCTGTTCTTCGGTGGCTGGCACGCCCCGGGCCTCCCGGCTCTTTTGGACCTCGTGGGGGCGACGGGCGCGTTTCGCGAGTGGCTGA
>DATJFU010000373.1:0-2176 GCA_035495495.1 Bdellovibrionota bacterium | reverse complement strand
GGCCGTGCACTCGAGCGCGATGCCCGAGGTATCCGGATGGGGCCGGAGATCGGCCACGTCGGTGTACAGCTTGACCAGGCCCGGATCCACGACACCGCCGTCGCGGAGCACGCCGGGATAGGTCTGCTCGGCCATGATGGCCGCGTAGCGATCACGGGCGGCCGCGTAGTCGCCTGCTCCGGCGACGTCGGCGATCCAGCCGCGGGTCGCCTGCTTGGGCGAGCGCTTCTCGATCTTTTTGGCCAAGGACGACGAGAGCACCGGCAAGTCGACGTAGTCGTCGCCGACGCGGTGGTCGTAGATGGCTCCCACCGAACGGGCCTGCACGTAGAGGTTCTCGATGAACTCGGCGCGGCGCTGGTCGTAAACGTAGCTCTCGAGGGCGGTCTTGGCGGCGTGGCCCCAGCCGTCCAGCACCGAGTCGGGGGTACCGGCGCTCATCCAGCCGCGGCGGGTCTCCACGAGGGGCATCAGCGCGCGGCGGATCGAGAGCGGTACCGAGATCACGTGGGCCGAGTTCATGGCCAGGAGCTTGCGCAGGATCACGTTGACCCGCGCGTTCATCAGGATGAACCGCAGCGAGTCCCGAAGTTCAGGGCCGTTCTGCAGCTCGAGAATCTCGCTCGCGGACGTGAATTCCTGGTTCAGGTAGGCGGCCAGATTCTTGTCCTCGGCCTCGCGCATGCTGCTGCAAAGCAGGCCGGAGAGCTCCTGCCTGTCCTCTTCGGCCGTGCCGCCGCCCAGGATGACGTCGGCCATGGAGCCGCAAAAAGCGTCATCCACGATCGGCGGAAGCTGCGCCTTGATGTTCTCAAACTGCCGCTGGAGGTTGGTGCGCAGCGCGGGCTCGAGCAGCGCGACCTCTTGTTCGGCCTCGAGGTCGTCCATCACGCCAAACGACTCGAGCTTGTGCGTGAAGTCCGACGGAAATTCGGGCCACGTCATCTGGTGATCCCGGCGGACGTACTTGATCTCCGAGAGGTTCTGCATCAGCTGACGGACCGCCAGGTACTGGACCATGGTGAGAAAGTTTGCTTGGTCGGGCGAGTCGGTCAGGCGGCCCAGTTCCATTCCACGGATGAGGGACTTGCTCAAACGCAGCGAAACCTGGCCGTCCGCGGGGCCCGGGACGAACACCATCGGAAAAAACGTGTCGCCGGCCTTGGGATCGTTGGCCACGCCCATGCCCGGGAGCTGGCGCAGCGCCTGGGCGGGCATCCGGAGATCAAAGCCCTGGCGCCAGCCGTCGCCGTGGCCAAGGCCCATCACCATCCGCAGGTTAATGAGCTCCTTGAGCAGGTTAAAGTACTGGTTCACGACGGTGAGTTTGAGATCCACGGCCCAGTAGGGCGACCCATCGGCCTGGGGCAGCTGCGGGAGCGCGAGCCCCGCCTCCGCTTCTTGTCTGAACGCCAAGATCCTCGCCTCGAGCGCGCCCACATCAAAGGACGTGGGGGTCCCCGCCTGAGTCCCGGGGGTCCCCGGGTGCTTCACGCGGCGGATCTGGGTCTCGAGATCGCGGTTGAGCGCCTCGCCCCGGTCCACGAGCTGCTGAACAGCGTGGTCCGCGGCATCGTCGGCGGCGTCATCTGACGTGGTACTGGGGACCGGAGTGGGCGGAACCTGAGCGCGCGCGATCGACGCCGCCATGGGTTCCACCATGAGGCACCAGATCAGCAGCCAGATCAGAGAGCGCTTTGCGGAGACCACCAAGAAACCTCCTCAAACCCATACGCGCGCTGGCCTTATATCGTGGGATGACGCATTGCACAAATAACAATGCATCGCGTTGAAATGATTGACAAGTCTATGTATTTACTCATTTTTTTAACGTCATGAGGATGGCCGGGCCTGACACCCCTGCCCATGGTAGGTTGGCGGCCTATGCAAAAGCGTTCGCTGGCCGTCCTCTTTGGGGTGGTCTTTGTGGATCTCCTGGGCTTTGGGATCGTGATCCCGATCCTTCCTTATTATGCGCAGGCCTTTGGGGCCACGGGGTGGAAGGTCGGTCTGCTCATGGCCTCGTACTCCCTCATGCAGTTCTTCTTTGCCCCCGTCTGGGGCCGCCTCTCCGACCGGCACGGCCGAAGGCCCATCTTGATCATGAGCATCCTCGGGGCCGCGGCCTCGATGACCTTGATGGGCTTTGCCCACTCGCTGGCCTGGCTTTTCGTGG
>DATJFU010000372.1:0-5180 GCA_035495495.1 Bdellovibrionota bacterium | reverse complement strand
ACCAGACTGAGCGCAAAGAAATTCGTTCGATCCATCTGGGCGCCCTGAAAGAGCGCGCCCGCCATCCAACGGGTTCCTTGGGTTCCCTTGAACTGCCGGTAGCTCACATTCGCCTTGAAGAACCCGCCGCACTCCCCGTCGTACCCTTCGTTGTGGGCCTCATTGTCGCCCAAGGTGCAGCGGGAGCTCCCGACGTCGTAGTGCGCGATCGCTTCGGCGGCCCTGGCCGAGGGGCCAGCGCCCTGCGAAACGAAAAGGAGCACTGCCATCGCAATTCGGAGAATCTTTCCCATGGTTCGAGATTAACGCGTCGCGGCTGCAGCGCGTGCTGATGGAAACCGGCAAGATTGGGGCCCCCTATCCCTTTGAAACACCAGGCAATCCTTGCCGCTGGCCGCCAGCACATCCTTTGCTAATCTATGAGGGTTGATGACCGACGAAAAGAAATCGGGCGGGGAAGGCGAAGCCAGCCCCGAAGCGGAACCGAGCGCCGAAACACGGGAGCGCCTCGACGACATCGCGCACACGGCGTCCAAGACGACGCCGCCCGTGGTGCTTCCGCCCGAGCCCACGCGCAAGTCCCTGCAGCTCAGCCGCCGCGGGTTTCACATGCTGAACGGCGTGGCCGGCGCGACCGCCTATGCCGTGCTCTTCAGCCACCAGCAGGCCGTGTACCTGCTCGGTACCGTGGCCTGCCTGATCTACCTCTTTGAGCAGATCCGCATCAATTACCCCGAGCTCATGACCCGTTTTCCGGGCGCGCAGCGCGCGTTTTACCGCGCCGAAGAACGGTTCAAAGAATCCGCGATGATCCCGTACGCCATCGCGGTGCTGCTCACGATCCTCACGTTTCCCAAGGCGCTCGCCCTGATCGGCATCTACACCCTGGCGGTGGCCGACCCGATCTCTGCGATCGTGGGCATCCGCTTTGGACGGCACCACATCGTCAAAGAAAAGAGCGTCGAGGGGTCCCTGGCTTTTCTCGCGGCGACGTTCTTTATCGCCATGTTCGTGCTCTGGGCGTCGAGCTACGCGATGTTCAGCTCGATCTTGGGCGCCTCGCTCCTCATCGCGATCGCGGGCGCCGCGTTTGAGATGCTCCCGATCCGGCTCGATGACAACCTCACGATCCCGATCTTCGTGGGATTCATGGGCTGGTTGAGCTGCGCCATCTTCGGTGTTCCTCTTTAAATTCCACCGTCTGTGCCGCTATGCGGCGTTCACTTCTCCTCCAGATCTTCCGTTAAGCAGTCATGGTGCGTGGGCCCTTTTCAGGTGGAAGTTTGTGCATTGCGTTGATCGCGGTGCTGAGCTCCGCCCAGCTCCGCGCGGAGGAGCCCGAGCTTGCGGCCGAGAAGGCCGCATCCGCGCCGGCGCCCTCGGTGGCGGCACCGCCGCCGCCGGTCGAGTCCGCGGCCGAAATGAAGGAGCCCACGCCCGCGCCGACGCCTTCCACTTCGGACGCGCCCGTTCCCGACCTCGAGCCCGGCCGCGAACTGCCGTCCCTGGGTCACGCCGGTGATCCCGCCGCGGCGGGCGCCGGGAGCCCCGCGCCCGAGGCCCCGGCCGTCAAATCCCACGTCCGCCCCCCGGAGCCCACGGGACCCTGGGTGGTGCAGGTGGCGAGCACCGATCTTCCCGAAGAGGCCATGACCTGGAAGGAGCGGTTCAAGGGCCGCTTCAGCGACACGCGCGTCGACGTGTCCGAGAGCGCCGCGGGTCACTCGCGGTACCGCGTTCTCGTGGGGACATTCAAGACCCGCAAGGAGGCCGAGCGGTTCGTGGCCACGGCCCAGCTCCGCGGCGAGGTTCCTGATCTTTGGATTCACCACGACATCAATCGGGAGTGGGAGCCAAAAGCTCCCTCTACCGGCGCGGACGGGGCCGCGCCTTCTCTTGAAGCGCACACGCCCACGCCGCCCGTTTTGCCGGCGGCCACCGAAGCCCCGGCCGTGCCGCTCGAAGTGAGCCTCCATTGCGACGGCGAGGACGAGGTCGACGGCGGCGCCCGCAGGTACCGCACGCGTGTGCAGGTCAATCCCGCGACCGGCCACGAGGACATGGAGGTGGCCGTCCGATGGGACTGCAATCCCAAGCGCATTTCACGCTGGTCGCCTCCCACCCACGTGGGAGTGGTTCCGCAGATGCGCTTCTTGAGCACCCAGTCCGGCGCGAGCTCGGCGAGCCGCGCGTCCTGGGGCCTCGGCCTCGAGGCCTACAAGAACGTGGGCGGATGGGGCCCGACGCTCGAGTACACGTTTCTGCGGCCCGGCTACATGACCAACGGATCTCTGCTCCACGCGCCGTTCACCTCGCGCCACGAGGCCCGCCTGGGGCTTCTGTTTCCGTTCTCGCCCCGCTTCTCGGCCCAGCTCCGCGGCGGGGTCGCGACCACGCAGTTTCTGATGTCGGGCACCGGCATCCACTCGGTCTTCAGGGAGGACCTCCTGCCGGTACTGGGCCTGCGGCTCGCCGCCCGTCTCGTGAAATGGGAGAAGGGCACGGAGTTCATCTTGGGCGGCGGTTACGAGTACATTTTCAGCGCCGTCGAGGCAGGCCGAAGCGTCTACTCGGGCATGCGATGGGATGCCGCCATCCGGCTCCGGACCTCGCTCGGGCCCGCATCCGACGCCGAGTCCTTCTTTGGCTACGAATCCACCCGCCAGACCGCCTCGGACCATTCGGTAGCCGAGGGGGCCTGGACCATGGGCGTTTCGATCCAATTCCACGGCACGCCCTGACCACCTGTCTAACTTTCAGACAGTCACGCACCGTCAAAATCCCCTGATCTTACGGTCCAGGTGCATTTTGACACTGGTATCGGCGTTGCAATGGGAGAGGGCAGGAGGAAGACCTGTCCATGCGCATTTCAACGCGGTTGACGTTGTTGGCCCTGACCCTGATCGCTATTCCCGCCTGGGCGGATGACGACACGCGCATTACGGGCGTGCAGGGGCATGGAACCGGGACCTCCCCCGTGTGCAGCACGGGTGACAGCGGCTTTACCTGGTGTAGCGGCAGCAAGGCCCAGGAGACCGCCTCCGAGGCGGCCATCGAGGCCGCGCGCAGGGACGCACGCGAGAAATGCGAAGAGCGCCATGATTTTGTCTCGGTGGCGAGCATCGAGGACGGCCAAGAAGGCGCGCTCTGCGGTCCCTTTCAGACTCCCTTCGGTCCCCCCGCGGTCCGCTGCTCGGCCCGCGCGACGGCCCGCTGCGAGGTCATCCATCACAACCCCGCGGTGAGCGGTCACGACCATGGCAGCCACTGGGAAGACGGCGGCCTGCTCGGCGGCTGGGGTGGTGGAAGCTCCCACGGCGCTGACAAAGGCCTGTAAACCACCTACACTTGAGGCATGCGCGCTCGCGCGGGCCTCACTATTTTTCTGACGGCATGTGCCCTGCTGCTACCAGCGGCGGCCGGTCCCGAGGTGCATCTCCGGCAAGAGTATTTTCCGGTGGATGCGGACATGCGCGTGCGCGTCGACTTCTGGAAAAAGGTCTACACCGAGATCTCGAGCGCCGAGGCCTTTCTCCATGACGAAGACGACCTGAGGGTCATCTATAAGAAGATCCCCTTGGCGGAGCTGTCGCCGCGGCAGAAGCGTAACTTCGCCAAGCAGGAAAAGCGCAAGATCTCCGATCTCCTTAAGTCCATCGCGCGCAAGGGCGGCGAGAACCTCACCCCCCAAGAGGAGGAGATCCGCAAGGTCGTCCCCCGAGCCAACAAGGCGCAGCTTCTGGATCTCGCCGCGAGCGTGCGTTGCCAGCAGGGCCTGGCCGACCGGTACTACGAGGGTCTCGTGCGCTCGTACCTCTACCTGGACCAGATGAAAGAAGTCTTTCGGCACGAGGGCCTCCCCGAGGAGCTCGCGTACCTCCCGCACGTCGAGAGTTCGTTCAACTACCGCGCGTATTCCAAGGTCGGCGCGGCTGGCGTGTGGCAGTTCATGCGGCAGACGGCGCGGCTCTACCGTCTCAAGATGACCTACGTGATGGACGATCGCCGCGACCCCGTGGCCGCGACCCGGGCCGCCGCGCGGTTTCTGCACGACACCTATCAGCGGCTGGGATCCTGGCCCCTCGCGCTCACGGCCTATAACCACGGGCCCAAGAGCATCGAAAAGGCCACGCGCAAGCTCCACACCGAGGATCTGAGCAAGATCATTGATTCGTACGAGGGGCGCCGCTTCGGATTCGCCTCCAAGAATTTCTACGCGACCTTCGTGGCGACGGCCGAGATCTCGATGAACGCCGAGCGGTACTTTCCCAAGGTCCCTCGCGCCAAGCTGCCCGAGTCGAGCGAGATCCTGCTCCCCAAGCCGCTGACCGTGCACCAGATCTCGCGGGCCACGGGCATCTCCGAGGACGATCTTCAGACCTTCAACCGCTCGCTTCGCCCCGTGGCGTTCAAGGCCAACGTGTATCTGCCCAAGGGGCATAAGGTTCTGGTTCCGAAGGCGGGCGAAGACGAGCTTCAGGAGTACACCCACAACCTGGCCTCCATTCAGGGCGGCCCGGAGAATCTCAAGTCGGGTGGAATGCACATCGTCTCGCGGGGCGAGAGTCTCTTTGAGATCGCCCGCATGTACCGGGTGAGCATGGCGGACATGATCATGCTCAACCAGATCGAGAACCCGTCGAGGGTTCGGCCCGGCACGCGCCTGCGGATCCCCGAGACCGGCCGCGTGGCTCCGCCGCCCAAGCCCGTGCTCATCGCCCAGGTCGACACGCGCGCGCCCAAGACCACGCCGATTCCACAGCCCAAGGATCGCGGGCCGGTTCCGCAGCCGATACCGACGGCCGTTGCCGCGGGACCCGCGGCGCCGCCTCCCATACCGGGCACCTTGCCCGCAGCCGGGCGGGTCGAGATCGCCGACGCGGCCCTGGCCCCCGAGAGCGCGCATGATCTTCTCGAAGAGGGCGACGTCGAGGCTCTCGTGAACGTGCAGGAGGAGATCCTGCGGCAGAGCCCGGTGTCGCGCACCTTTTTCTCCCTGTTCGAGCGGTCGGCGGGCCTCAAGGGCCGCCCCGCGGGCAGTCTCCACGAGCGCCTCACCTCCAAGCGCAAGGTGCTGCAGAAGATCAACGTCGCGACGATCGAGCACGCGGCCGAGGAACAAGAAAAGAAGCAGGTCGTCCCTGACTTCGACCCCTCCAGCTACGATCTCGAGGCCGACC
>DATJFU010000371.1:0-4990 GCA_035495495.1 Bdellovibrionota bacterium | reverse complement strand
CAGGAGTTTTCTGATCTGCGCCGCAAGTCCGACCGGATGGCCGAGCGCTATCTCCGCGGTAAGGTCGACTCGGGCTTCCGCGTCGACTCCGTGAAGACCGCCCGGGCGCTCCTCCGCGCCGGGATCCCGGTCGTGCTCGAGGTGCCCGTGTACTACGGCGCCTGGAACCACCGCATCGCCGATGACCTGGGCATCGGCCGTGACATGGAAGCGTGGGCCAACGGCGAAGTGGGTTACCCTGAGCCGGGTTCCATGGACTACGAGCACTCCAACGACGAGGCCGCCGGCCACTCCATCCTGATCGTGGGGTACGACGACGACCGCGAGGTGACCACCCACGTGAAGATGGCCGACGGATCGGTCCAGACCTTTCACTACCGGGGCGCCTACATCATGAAGAACTCCTGGGGGACCGAGGCTTTTGGCCGCACCTTCCAGGCCGACGGCGAGGCCTACCCGGGCTACGGGCTCATCACGTATAAGTACGCCCACGAGTACGGATCCTTTTACCGGTTTCCGCTCCGGGTCTCCCAGACCGACAATTAAGATCCAGCTTTAAGGTCTAATATAACAATGGGTTATGATGCTTTGCTACATCTATGATGCAAAGCGTCATAACCCATGTTACGTGTATTTTCCGCCGTTTTGGATGATTGGACTGAGGGGAATACACGATGTTTCGCACCCGCTTCTTCAGTGTTCTGGCTCTCACAGCGACCCTGGCCGCATCAGCGCTGGCCGAATCGCCTGACCGGCATGCCTGGGTCCCCGTTCGCGAAGGCGACTTCAGGGTCGTGCCCTCGATCCAGCGTGATCTCGCGGTCCGCTTGGACATCATCAAGCACGCTCAGCACAACATCGATATCGTCATCTGGGAGCAGAAGTTCGACGAGTCCATCGGAAAGCCCGTTCTGACCGCGCTTCGGGATGCCGCCGACCGCGGCGTGCACGTGCGCTTTGCCACGACCTGGCTCGCGATGAAGATCCGTGACCCCAAGAACCAGTCGGGCCTGTACCTGACCCATCCCTCGACCCGGACGCCGATCGAGTACCGCCTCTTTGGGGGGTTCGATACCAAGACCCCGGGGCTGGGCTTTGATGCCTCCCTCCACGAAAAGCTCATGGTAGTGGACGGCAAGATCGTGCTCTCCACGGGCCGCGGGCACTCCGACGCGTACCTCAAGTGGCTCGACACCTCGCTTTTGATCCGGGGTCCCCTCGTTCAGGAGGCTCAGGACGTCGTGAACTCCGTCTTTACGGATGTCGCCAAAGAAGGGGACCCGCTCCCCAACGTGGCCGCGACCGTAGGCCAGAAGGTGGCCCGTTTTGACGTGATTCCGGACATGTCTCCGGCCCGCGAAGAAGACGAGTCCACCGCGGATATCGCCTGGGCCGAGGCGACCCTCGACCCGAACGCGGTCATGCTGGACCTCGAAGGCGCGGAGACCGGCGGGCGCGCGCGCATCCTGCACCACGATTACGTGCACCAGATCCAGGACTACTACGCCCGCACCCACAAGACGCTGCCCAAGCGCCCCCTGGAGCGGTACCCGTACTTCAGCGACCCCATCGTGAGCGAGATGATCAGGCTGCTGAATGCCCATCCCCGCGAGGCGCGCATCTGCTCGCTCTCCCTGCTGATGCACCCCGAGCTCGAGCGGGCGATCAAGAAGGCCGCCAAGGCGGGCACGCAGATCACGATTCTGTTCAACGACCTGAGCGCCAAGGTGGATCCGATGAACATGCCGTTCATGACCGCCTTGCCCCATGCCATCAACCTGGTGTCCGCGTCCCCCAATGTGCATCTCCTCGGCCTGCAACAGGGCGCCGGCTGGCCCTACATGTATCTTCACCGCAAGCTCGCCGTGGTCGACGACACGGTCATCATGGGCTCGCATAACCTGAACCTGCCCAGCACCACGGACAACGACGAGGCGAGCTTTGAGATCCAGGACGCGGGGCTGGCGGCCCAGCTCCGGACCCTCTTTGACGTGGACGCCGCCCGTGCCGCGATCCCCGTGGACCGGGCGACCTTGGAGTCGGAGCTGAACAGCTCCATCCTGCCGTCAATTCTCGGACACCAGCTCCTGGGCACCTTCTGACGACGGCTTAGACCGAAAGGGGTGCGTTCCGGCCCCGGATCCGCCCCAAACCGGTTGCTGCCCCTGTCCAAGGGGGCATGCGCTTTGCTACCTTGTGTAGCTGAAGGACGCGCCAGGCGCGTCCGGTAGAGCAGGGACCCCACGGATTATGGGGTCCCGAAGTCCGAACATGGAGGTTCCCTTGGCCAGATTCACACCGCCGGGGTCCACCCCGGTCTACTCCCCATTCATCGTTTGGTTGGCGGGCGCGGTGGCGCTCACGGGCTGGCTCGTGGCCATCCTGTTTCTGCCCGCCTGCGGTCCCGGCCTCGCCGCCACCCGGGACGGCTGGGTGGCCAGCGTGGGGGGCCGCCTCGTCAAGGTCCAGGACAGCGAGAAAGAAGAGGTTTGCGCGGATCACGCGTGTGAGCCCAACTACCTCTACTCCGTCAACTTCGGGCCCGCCCGCCGCAAGACTAAACCCAAGCCCAAACCGGCCCCGCCCGTGATCCCAGCCGAGAAGCTGGGCTACGCCCACGGCGTGATCGGCACTGCCGCGGCGTGGAATGTCACCGAAGGCGACGGTGTGGTCGTGGCCGTGATCGATTCGGGGGTCGACCTCGACCAGCCGGACCTCAAGGAGGCGCTCTGGGTGAACACGGCCGAGCAGAACGGCAAGGCCGGTGTCGATGACGACGGAAACGGGTACGTGGACGACGTCTACGGTTATGACTTCGCCAACCATCGCCCCAACGGCCGAGACGACATGGGCCACGGAACCCATTGCGCCGGCATCATCGCCGCCCGCCGAAACGACCTCGGTACCGTGGGTGTGGCCCCCAAGGCGCGCATCATGCCGCTCAAATTCTTGAACGTGACCGGCTCGGGCGACACCATGAACGCCGTCGAGGCCATCCACTACGCCGTGGCCAACGGGGCTCGCATCATCTCGGCTTCTTGGGGGGGCGCCGGCCGTTCGGAGTTTCTGGCCCAGGCCGTGGCCGACGCCCAGGCCGCCGGCGTGATCTTTGTCGCCGCCGCCGGCAACGCCGCTTGGGACATCGATTCGACTCCCACGTATCCCGCCGCCTTCGACGGCGTCGTGACCGTGGCCTCGACCGGGCCCACGGACGTGATGAGCTCGTTCTCCAACTTCGGCCCCGCTCACGTGATGCTTTCGGCTCCGGGCGAAGCCATCTGGAGCAGCCTGCTCAAGCTGCACTGGGGAAATCTCTCCGGAACCTCGATGGCCACGCCGCACGTTTCGGGCGCTCTCGCGTTGGCTCTCGCCGTGCGGCCCGATCTCACGGTGGCTCAGCTCAAGCAGGCCCTGTGTGACACGGCCGCCCCGGTGAACCAGGACAAGGTCAAGTGTGGTCGTCTGGACGTGGGCGCGTTGGTTTCTTCTTTGGCGCCGCCTTCTTCTTCTTGAGCGGCTCCGTCACCACGGACCCGACGGCGTCGATCAGGTCAGTGCCGAGGTTCTTGAGCTCGTTGGGCGCGTCCTTGACGCTCTCCTCGAGGCGCCTGGGGATTTTCTTTCCCTCTTTGAGGAGATCCGTCTCCTTGTGGGGCACCCAGTGGTCCACGAGGGGACGGGGCAAACCCTCTTCGGTCTCCTCGGCCATCCGTGGAAAAAGCCCCGCGTGCGGCGGATGCCACTGCCGCGGAAGAACGCCCATCTTCTCGAAAAGCTCCATGACGTCCACGCCGAACGAAACCAGGTAGTTTCGATACTGGGGCGCGATGTCGATGCCCCAGCCGAAGTTGAGCACCCAAGGGTTGACCGACAGCGCGGAGGTGAGGTGCATCCGCGACGGCGTCACCTCCGAGCGCGATACCTCGAGGTAAGTGCCGAGACTCACCGTGGCGTCCAGTTCCCTCAAGTCCAGAAAGGTGTAGGACGCGCCGACCCGCGGCTGAAGGTTCATGCGTTCGCCGAGGGGGACCTCGTCTTCGACGAAGGCCGCGTCCTTCACCGGGCCGATGTAGTAGAAGCCCGCCCCGAACTGAAAATACCGGTTGGGGATGTAACTTCCACCCACCGAGAGGCGAAAGGGGACGTGAAGGGTCTTGTGAAAGCCGGTGATCCCCGGGGTGCCGGGCGCGTCCTTGGACGTGTCCAAGGCCATGGGCAGGTGGTAGCTCCAGCCCAGGATCCACCGGTGCGGCAGACGATACTGCAGCCCCAGGCCGCCCGAGAACGCGAACGCCTGGCCCTCGGTGTCCTTGAAGCTCGAGGTGCTCGCGAAGTCGAGCGTGCTGCGGCCGTAGGCAAGCGTGAGATCGAGGCCTACTGCCAAATGGTTGTTCATGAAAACGTGCGCGACGGCCAGGTGGTACTCGCGCACCAGCACCTCGGCGTTGAACTGGTCGCCTGTCCCCTGACGAAGATAATCCTGGCCCTCGCGGTGGGGTTCCCACGCTCCCATGCTGATGCCCCAGGGATAGTGGCTGAAGGTCGCGCCCTCCATCGTGGTGTGCACGGGTGAGCTGCCGTCCTGGAGCTGACCGTCGTAGACGATGTTATGCGTGATCTCGAGTCCGGGATGGGTTTGCGTGAGCGCGAGTCCCGCGGGGTTGTCGAGGCAGCTCACAAAGGACGGACAGAGGCCCACCATCGCGCCCGCCATGCCCACTTCGGGGATGTCGCCCCGGACGGCGTCACTCCAGCCGGAGTAACCGATCGAGCGAGTGGTGTAGGGGAGCGTCGGTATGCCGTGGGCCGTGCCGCTCAGGGCGGCGAGAAGCGGTGCGGCAAACCAGGGGCGGAGGCGAACCATGGGCGGATTCTACCGGGGGAGTGGGGCCTTTTCGAGTTGTAATCGCATGGAGCGCGTTCACACTGTCTCCTTGGGGGCGACCCCTTCAATCAAACATCGATCAGTGAGATAGGAGACTCGAATGAA
>DATJFU010000370.1:0-3730 GCA_035495495.1 Bdellovibrionota bacterium | reverse complement strand
TGGTCGGCAACGGCCCCACGGACCCGAGCGTGGACGCGTCCCTCTTGCTCCTGTCCGCCCTGCGCTTTCCGGATCCCCAGCTCAATGCCGCCACGGCGGCTCGCATCTACCAAGAGCTCAAGATGGGTCCGGACGCGTTCGCCTCGAGCTTTCTCTATCGCTACGTCCGCCAGGACGACTTCGGTCATCCCAAGTCCGCCTTCGTGCTCTGTTCTTTCTGGATGGTCGAGGCACTCGCGCGTCTGGGTCAGATTCCCGAGGCCAGGCGCATTCTCACGAACGCGATGGGGGCGGCGAACTCGCTCGGCCTCTATTCGGAGCATTTTCAGCCCGGGGAGCTGATCCAGAGTGGAAACTTTCCGCAGGCCTACTCACACGTGGGCCAGATCAACGCGGCATTTGCCGTGAGCCCTCCCTGGAACGAAGTACTTTAGATCACGGCCCGTAAGGCCCGCAGAGCGGGGCTAGCACTGCGGCGATGTGGCGTGGAAAGAAGTCGATATGGCGCCAGCCGTAGTACTGGTCATCCATCACGGCATGAGGATCTACCGCTCCGCTGATCCCCTCGCGGTCCGGGCAGTCCGAATCGGCGTACTCGTCCGGAAGACCCAGGTGGTGCCCGGTTTCATGCAGAAGAAGCAAGCAGTACTCGTCCTGACGAACGTCTTCGGCGAACTGCGTGCAGTTCCTCGGACCGCTCGGAGGGTTGTAGGTGCTCGAGCAGGTGGACCGGTTCTCGTCCATTTCCGAGAACGTGTTGCATCCCGAGAGCTGGCACATCGTGCGGGCACGGTCTTTTGCACCCTGACCCGCGAAGTAAAACTCCCCCGAGTTGGACCTTCCGCCACCCAGATGCATGTCCACCTCACGGTCCACCGGACTCAAGGTGGGGTTTTGGGCCGTATCCATGTGGATGTTCACCTCGATGCCGTACCTGAGCCAGAAGTCCTTCACCTTATCCAGGCACTCCGCGGTCTTGCTTCTCATGAACTCCAGAGTGGCGTCCCCCAAAGCGATGCTCCCATCCTGGGGAAAGTTGAGCCGCATGTTGTATTCGATGCGGATCGTGCTTCCCGCCTTGTGCAGGCGATAACCCACGTGCCCTCCGGCGACATCATCTCCGTACCAATGCTTTTTGCAGACATGGGTCACGCTGTCAGACCGAGTAAGTTCGTAGTTGGCCGGGTGATTGGCGAGGCAAGTCTGGACCTGAGCTCGGTCGGCGTCCTGGACTGACTCGTAGTACATGCTCCCGTATCGGGCGCAGGACGGGCAGCAAGAAGAGATGTAGTCCTTGGAGACGGTCACGATCTGATGGTTGAGCTTCTGGAGAAACACCACGCCCGTAGTGGCTTCTGGGGCGGGGTCGGCCACGGCCACGCTCCCGCTCAAACCAAATACCAGGGCCAGCCAGAAACTAAGTTGGCGCATCAGCCCTTTCCCCCTAGCTCTCCGGACATCAGAAGAACCGGAAGGCCCGAATCGAGGTGATCCCGTCGCAAGTCGATCTCGACCCGGGTCCCCGAAACGTGAAACGAGCCGTCGTGTGTCTCGCCATGGACATTGAACTCGTAGTCCTGCCCCGGATCCAAGGTCTTGCCGGTCAGACCGCCCGTCTTAGGGGTGAGGTACACCTCCTTGAGGGCCACGGGGGCCAGCGATGACGAGGCTTGGAGTGTGAAATGGCCGGGATCGAGGCGGGGGACGCGAAACGATTCCTTGCCCACGTTGTGGATGCTGCACTGGTACTCGAAACCGTTTCCCCGCTTCAAGCCGGAGCACTGGAGGCGTGCCGCACGGCGGGGAACCCACTTCGCCGAACGATGCAGCTCAAGCCACAACGCCTTCCACGCCTTCACACCCGCCGAATCATTTTGTGAGACCCATCGGGTCTCCGACGGCCGGTCGCCCCGCTTCACCGAAGCGCGGCGAAGCAGCCCGTCGCGGACCGAGAGGTCGGTCCGGGGTACGGCCGACTTGGGCACTGCCGCCAAGAATGCGCCGACCAGGATGGATGCCTTCTCGCCGGGGATGTTGCCTTCGAAGGTGCCGAACTCCTCCGGACCGCTGCCCTGGGGCGCGTCTATGGCTTCTACGGATCGGATGGCCCGGCACCCGCCCTTTGCACATTGGAGTTCAAGCTTGAGGGTGACCGCCGGACGGGAGCCGGAATCTTCGATGGCGCTGAGCGACCAGGTGTCACCGAGCGCGTCGGCGCCCAGGACCCGCGAAGAGGCCAGGACCAGACTGAGAACCAAGAAGTGGATCTTCAACGGATGCCCCCCAAATCCATTATAACCCAGGGCTAAGCTACCGCATCTTAAGGCGTATGCCGGCAGAGCCCGGCGGACCCAGGTATCTCCGGACACAATGTCGGCCTCCTTCCATTAGGGAGAAACTATAAGGAGGTCCCGTGCTTAATGCGGAACGTATGGAGAAAAGCACATGGCGGCTGAGAGGGCACACCCTCGATTCGTAAACAAGTTCGCGCTCAGCGGCGGGCTGGTGCTCCTGTCCCTTCTTGCAACGGCCGGCTGCAAGGATTCCAGTAGCCTCTGGAGTGGCACAGTGGGCGATTACCCCGGATGCGCCGGGGGCTTTGCCCTGGACTCGGGTCGGATTCATGTCGGTGTGAAGCCTAAGGCCGGGGCCGACGGATACAAGATCTTCCGTGGATCCACCTGGGTGGCCACTTTGGGCGCCAATACCACGACCTTCGTCGATACCGGCCTTTCGCCCCTAACGACTTACACCTACCGCTGCACGGTGATCTACAATCAACAGTCCTGGAATGGTCGGGCAGATGTAACCGTGAGGACCTACGCGCCGGGGCCAGCGAATCTTGTGGTGTCTCCGACGCCTTACTCCTTTGGTCGGCTCCCCCTGAACGCCTCTCTCACCCACGCTCTCTTGGTGAAGAATACCGGCAACGCTTTCGCAACCGAGATTGTTCCAAGCATCACGGGCGCTGGTCTATCCGTGGTCTCCACCACCTGCAGCCAACTCCTTCCCAGCGAGACTTGCACCGTATCGGTGGAATTCCAGCCAACGGTAGGTGGCCCGGTGGCAGGCGTACTTTCCGTGGGCTTCAACGACGGGACCCGGGCCCGAACGGCGTTTGCCTCCGTAAACGGGAGCACCTTCGCAATCCTCACGCAGTCTGTGGCGAACAGCGTGGCATTTGGGGATGTCCTGGCTTGCACCTCCAACTCCATCACCGTGACAGTCGCCAATAGCTCGGATCTGGCGGCCACTGGCGTCCACGTAACCCTACTGGGCACCGGTTTGAGTTTAAGCTCAAACAGCTGCGGGACGCCCGGCGCGGATGCCACGGTGGGCGGCGCGTCGTCGTGCCACTTCACGCTCAACTACCACCCGCTCCTGGTCGGAGCCCTTCAGGGGGGATCGTTTGCGATCTCCTATTTTGACGGCCAGGGGCTTCAGTCCATCGCCACCACCACCGTCACGGGAAACTCCCTGAATCCTGTGACGGTCGGATCGGCCCCCTCCAATCTGACCTACCCGCTTCGCTCGAATCCGAGGCCCCCGCTCTCTCAAGGTATGGCCGCGCCGACCACGTTCCCCATCACGGCAACCAACACCTGCGGATCGCCCGTATACAGCTGCACCTATCGAACCTTGGGCCTTGCCTCGACGGATCCGAATTACGTCCCCGCTGGAGGCGACTGCGGCGCACTGGGCTCCCTGGTCAATGTGTCGGGAGTCATCC
>DATJFU010000369.1:0-10837 GCA_035495495.1 Bdellovibrionota bacterium | reverse complement strand
TCCAAAACCTGCTCTAGTTCACTCCCCCATTCGCGCTGCGCTCAGTGACTCGCTGCGAAGTTCCGTGTTCCGGCGCCTCAAATCGGATCACTCGGTTTTCAGAATTTTGGGGATAACCCTGGGGATAGCTCAGTGGACTGGCGGTGGATAAGTGAACTGTCCACATTCTATCCCCACACTTATCCACCGGCTTCTGTCCCCCGCGCCACCCGTAAGCTCTTGGCCAGCCAGGCCTTATTTTTCTTATCCACCCATCCCCACGCGATCCAGTACGGATCCACGACAGAAACCGACTCGGTCGGACCGGTGTCGGTGGATAACTTCGTCCCTTGGGCGTGGAAAGGAGTGTTGACCCATCGCATGACCAGCGCGGATTCTCGGGTATGCCGACTTATCCACAGGACTCAGTGGATAAGTCTGGGGAAAACCCCTGTTGACGGGTTGCGGCGGAAGTTTTCCACAGGAATGGGGGAGTTTTCCACGCCGTCTATCCACAGCCTCAACGGTCATCAATTTTCGTGATTTCCTGGGGTTGGCGAGTTACCCACATTTTCACCGCCCCTACTACTACGACTATTCAATATCTCTTCTTTTTATGAGACAGAGGGTCGACTCTTCGAGCGGGGAAAGGGGAACTTCATTCATGCGTTTCAAGGCCGAACGTGACGTCCTCTTGGATGCCATCCAGCGGATTCAATCCGTGGTGGAAAAGAAGAACGCCGTACAGATCCTCGCCAACGTGCTTTGCACGGTGGCTGACGGAAAGCTGTCCTTGGCCGCAACGGACCTCGAGGTGGGCATCCGGATCACTCTGCCCGTCGAGTCCAGCGAAGACGGAAAGATCACTCTCTCCGCCAAGAACTTTCTCGACATCGTGAAGGAGCTGCCGAGCCGTCCGGTTCAGGTCGCTCGCAAGAACAATGATTGGGTTGAAATCGTTTCGGGTAAATCCAAGTTCAACATCGTGAGCTTGGCCGCCGACGAGTACCCCGCCCTCCCGAGCTTCGAAGAAAAGAAATACTCCGAAGCCCGCACCGAGGCCCTTCGGGACATGATCGACAAGACCGCCTTCGCGGTCTCGACGGATGCCACCCGCTATCACCTCAACGGCGTTTTCTTTGAACAGCTCGAAGCCAACGTGATGCGCATGACCGCCACCGACGGTCACCGCCTCTCGTTCGTGGACCAAGAAGTGTTCTTGGCCGCCCCTGATTTCAAACGGGGAATGATCATCCCCAAAAAAGGCCTCATGGAGCTGCGTAAGCTCCTCGACAGCCCCTCGGCCAATACGGCCATGGCCTTTGAGCGCGGCTACCTGTTTGCCCACGAAGGCGACACGTATCTCTTTGTCCGCCTGATCGAGGGCGAATATCCCGATTACCGTCAGGTCATTCCGAAAGAAGTGGGCCGCGTCGCTCGCATCAACCGCAACGACCTCATGGCCGCCCTTCGCCGCGTGAGCCTTCTGGCCCACGAGAAGAGCCGCGGGGTGAAACTCAGCTTCGACCAGAACCAGCTCACGATCTCGTCCAGCAACCCCGACATGGGGGATGCCCTCGAGGAGATCGATGTGGACGTTCAGGGTGAGTCCATGGCCATCGGGTTCAACGCCCGGTATCTCCTGGACTGCCTGGCGGTCGTGGGTTCGGATGAGATCGAGTTCTCCTTCAAGGACCGGCTCAATCCGGGCGTGGTGCGGGGTTCGGACCGTAAGAACCACACCTACGTCATCATGCCCATGCGCATTTAGAGCCCCTGGCGGGCTCCCCTTTAGGTGAACGCATGAAGGTCCAGTCTGTGCAGCTCCGGAACTTCCGGAACGTGCGACAGTCCATCCTCGAACCGCATCCAGGGTTGAACTTCCTGGTGGGTCGCAACGCCCAGGGCAAGACCAGCTTCGTCGAAGCGATTCACTTTCTTTCCTCGCTCCGGTCCTTTCGTAACGCCAAGCCCCAAGAAGTCATCCGCTGGGGGGAAGACCAGGCCGAGATTCGCTGCCGGATTCACCAGCCCGCAGAAAGCGGCGCCGGATGGGACACGGATCTCGAGCTTAAGCTCACCACCGACCGGGTCACCGGCCGCGGAACCAAGCTCGCAGCCATCAACGGCAAGACCTACCGAAGCTCGGTGGAATACCTGGAGCAGAAGCTCCGGGCGCCGGGCGCCGGATTCCACACCATCGTGTTCAATCCCTCGGACCACGAACTCGTGCGGGGCGAACCCCGTCTCCGGCGCGAATACCTGGACCGGGTCGTTTGCGCCGAGTCGGTCGAACTGCTTCAGGCTCTCAAGCGCTACCACCGGGTATTGGAGCAGCGAAATCGACTCCTCAAGGAACCCCGTTGGGTGGAACCGGGGCTCCTCGAGGAGTTCAGCCAGCCCCTGTTGGACTTGGGCGCCCAGCTCGTCCACGGACGTCTGAAATGGCTCGAAAGACTTCAGCCAAGGGCAGCTTCAATACTTGAGAGAATCGCACCAAAACAGGCCTCCTTGGGGCTCTTTTACAGCAGCGATTGGCTGCGGATTTCTGGCCAAAATTCGAGTGGTTCCGAAGCATTAACGGGGGGCTATTTCCCTGGACACGCACCCCTGCCGTCGCTAGAACTAGTCCGATCCCAACTCGCCGATGAGGCGGCTCGTCGTAGACCGGCGGAGCTGCAGGCGGGGACGACGCTCGTCGGACCCCACCGCGACGATTGGGGTTTCAGTCTTGAAGACCGCACCCTGAAGGGCCATGGGTCCCAAGGGGAGGTTCGCTCCACGCTAGTGGCGCTCAAGATGGCCGAGGTTGAGCTCTTTCGGGAGGCCACGGGTCTCCAGCCGCTTTTTCTCCTCGACGATTTTTCGTCGGAGTTGGACGGCGACCGGCGGGAGTTCTTGTTGGGCTTCTTGAGGGAGACGGATCTTCAGGTCTTTGTGACGACCACCGAAGAATCGCGGGTCGATGGCAAGCGGTTTCGGGTGGAAGAAGGGCTTCTCAGCGAGGCCTAGGGCTGCAAAGGGACGCGGACATGAGCACGGAGCTTGGAAAAGCCGGAGCGGGCGACTACTCGGCGGACAAGATCAAGATCCTCGAGGGTCTCGAAGCGGTCCGCAAGCGTCCCGGGATGTACATCGGCGACACCAGCGTCCGCGGTCTGCACCATCTCGTTTACGAAATCGTCGACAACTCGATCGATGAGGCCCTCGCGGGTTTCGCCACGCGCATCTCGGCCACCGTCCACGTCGATAACAGCGTCACCGTCGAGGACAACGGCCGCGGGATCCCCTGCGACATGCACTCCTCGGGGGTCTCGGCCCTCGAAGTCGTCATGACCAAACTCCACGCGGGCGGCAAGTTCAATGAAGCCGGCGGGGCCTACAAGGTTTCGGGCGGCCTCCACGGCGTCGGCGCCGCCGTCGTCAACGCGCTCTCGGAGTTTCTGCTCGTCGAAGTCAAGCGCGAGGGCAAAGTCACCAAGCAGTCGTACAAGATCGGCGTGCCCGACGGGCCGGCCAAAGAGACCGGTCTTACCGACGGCCGCGGCACCAAAACCACCTTTAAGCCCGATCCCGAGATCTTTGAGGTGGTGGAATTCAGCATCGACACGTTGGCGAGCCGTCTGCGCGAACTCGCGTTTCTGAACAGCGGCCTCACGATCTCGCTTCGCGACGAACGCCAGGAGCCGGCTTCGGAGCAGACCTTCAAGTACGAAGGCGGCATCAAGCAGTTCGTCGAGCACATCAACAAGTCCAAGCAGCGCCTGCACGAGCAGGTGCTCTACTTCCAGGCCGAGCGCGACGGCATCGGCATGGAAATCGCCATGCAATGGAACGATTCGTACAGCGAGACCATCTCGTCGTACGTCAACAACATCAGCACGATCGAAGGCGGCACGCACGTCTCCGGTCTGCGCAACGCCCTCACCCGGGTGGTCAACAAGTACGGGACCGACACGGGCCTCTTCAAGGGCCTCAAGGACTCGCTCACGGGCGACGACATCCGCGAGGGTTTGACCTGCGTCGTGAGCGTTAAGGTGCCCGAGCCCCAGTTCGAGGGCCAGACCAAGACCAAGCTCGGCAACAGCGAGGTCGAGGGTTTCGTCAACGGCGTCCTCTACGAAAAGCTCACGGATTACTTTGAGCAGAACCCGTCCATCGCCAAGAAGATCGTTCAGAAGTCGGTGGACTCGGCCCTGGCTCGGATCGCGGCCCGCAAGGCCCGGGACCTCACCCGCCGCAAGACCGTGCTCGATTGGGGCGGCCTGCCCGGCAAGATGGCCGACTGCCAGGAGCGCGATCCGGCCCTCTGCGAGATCTACCTGGTCGAGGGCGACAGCGCCGGCGGCTCGGCCAAGCAGGGGCGCGATCGGCGCCACCAGGCCATTCTGCCCCTCAAGGGCAAGATCCTGAACGTTGAGCGCGCGCGCTTCGACAAGATGCTTTCGAGCGAGGAGATCAAGCTCCTCATCACCGCCTTGGGCGCAGGGATCGGCAAGGACGATTTCGACATCGCCAAGCTCCGCTACCACAAGATCGTGATCATGACGGACGCGGACGTCGACGGATCCCACATCCGCACGCTGCTTCTCACGTTCTTCTACCGGCAGATGTACGAGGTGATCGACCGCGGCTATCTCTACGTCGCCCAGCCGCCGCTCTTCAAAGTGAAGAAGGGCCAGAAGTCGGTTTACCTCAAGAACGAACACGAACTCGCCGAGCATTTGCTCATCGCGGGCCTCGAGGCGGCTTCGGTCAAGGCGGGCGGTAGGACGCTCTCCAAGAGCGAGCTGCACCCCGCTCTCCGCGCCGGCGCGCGCTTTGGCCAGGCCATGGAGCGCCTCAATCGGCGCGTAAGCGCCGACGTCGTTCGTGGTGTGGTCTTTCGCGGCCTGACCGCGGACACCTTCACCAACCGCCCCGTTTTCGAGGCGGCAGTGAAGTCGATCGCCGACGACATCACCAAGGCCGGCGACAAGGTCAAGACCGACATCCAGCCTTCGGCGGACAAGAAGACGTTCACGGCCAAGTTCGAGACCATGAGTGCCGCGGGCGCCAAGCGGGTCTTTTCGTTGGATCAGGCTTTCTTGGATTCGCCCGAGTACCTCGAGCTCTCCAAGCTCAACGCCGCGATGAACGCCATCGGCAAGGGGCCGTTTTCCCTGGTCGAGGGCGAGAAAGAGAAAAAAGATCCCGCCGGCGAGGTGGTGGCCAACGTGGAGGCCCTTTCCCGCAAGGTGGTCGAAATCAGCCGGAGCGGCACCCAGATCCAGCGCTACAAGGGCTTGGGCGAGATGAACCCCGAGCAGCTTTGGGAGACCACCATGGATCCCAACACGCGGACGTT
Organism: Bdellovibrionota bacterium; assembly: GCA_035495495.1. GTDB lineage: Bacteria > Bdellovibrionota > UBA1018 > UBA1018 > JADZFF01 > JADZFF01. Next base: position 5,511 of record DATJFU010000369.1, on the reverse strand, counting down.
TCTCAAGGTGACCGTCGACGACGCGGTCGAGTCCGACCGCCTCTTTTCGATTCTCATGGGCGATCAAGTGGAGCCACGCCGCCAGTTCATTGAGGAGAACGCGCTCCGAGTGAGGAACCTCGACGTATGAAGAACCTTCGTTCGCGCATCCGCGCCGTGGACTACTACGTTCCACCCAAGGTCTGGTCCAACGACGATCTGAAGGAGTTGATGGACACCTCCGACGAGTGGATCCAGCAGCGCACGGGCATCAAGCAGCGCCATTGGTGCGACCAGGACACCGGCACGTCGGATCTCGCCGTGCACGCCTGCCAGGGGGCCCTGAAGAAGGCCGGGATGGACAAGTCGGAGATCGACATGATCATCCTGGGCACGCTGAGCCCGGACCACGAGTTTCCGGGCACCGCGTGCTTTTTGCAGGCCAAGATGGGCATGCCCGGCGTCCCCGCCCTGGACATCCGCCAGCAATGCACGGGCTTTATCTACGGCCTCTCGATCGCCGATCAGTTCATCCGCTCGGGCATGTACAAGAACATCATGGTGGTGGGCGCCGAGGTCCACTCCAAGGGCCTGGACCGGTCGACGGCCGGGCGCGAAGTATCGGTGCTGTTTGGTGACGGAGCGGGCTGCGCGATCGTGAGCGCCGCGGACGTGGGCGACGCCAAGAAGGACGCGCACATTCTCTCGACCCATCTTTACGCCGACGGCTCGTTCGCCAAGGAACTCTGGATCCCCGCCGGCGGCAGCGCCCTCGGGACCTACAGCCGCCTCGAGCCAGCGATGCTCGAAAAGGGCCTGCACTGGCCCCACATGAACGGCAAGACCGTATTCATGCACGCCGTGAAGCGCATGCCCGAGGCGTGCGCCGCCGCGTTCAAGGCCAACGGCGTGAAGCCGTCGGATGTGGACCTGTATGTGTTTCACCAAGCCAATCTGCGGATCAACGAGATGGTCGCCAAGATCCTCGAGGTGCCGGCCGAGAAGGTGTTCAACACCATCGATCGTTTTGGTAACACGACCGCGGCGACGATCCCGATCGGATTGGCCGAGGCCGAGGCCGCGGGCAAGCTCAAGCCCGGGATGCTGGTGATGTCGGCCGCGTTTGGCAGCGGTTTCACGTGGGCTTCGACCCTGATTCGTTGGTGAGGTAGCCCATGTCCGAGACCGGTGCCCCGGAAAAAAACATCATCCCCGTCACCATCGAAGACGAGATGCGTGGCGCGTACCTGGATTACGCCATGAGCGTGATCATCGGGCGCGCGCTTCCGGATGTCCGAGACGGTCTGAAACCCGTGCACCGGCGTGCCCTGTACGCCATGTACGACCTGGGCAATACCCACGACAAACCTTACAAAAAATCCGCCCGCGTGGTCGGTGACGTGATCGGTAAGTATCACCCGCACGGCGATACCGCCGTCTATGACACGATCGTGCGCATGGCCCAGGACTTCTCGCTGCGCATGCCCCTCGTGGACGGGCAAGGCAACTTTGGGTCCGTCGACGGCGACGCCCCGGCGGCCATGCGCTACACCGAGATCCGCATGTCCAAGCTCACCGATGCGCTCTTGAGCGACATCGAGAAAGAGACCGTGGACTTTGGCCCCAACTACGACGACACCCTCAAAGAGCCCCTCGTGCTCCCGGCTCGGGTGCCGAACCTGCTGGTCAACGGCTCCGCGGGCATCGCGGTCGGCATGGCCACCAACATTCCACCGCACAACCTGGGAGAGGTGATCGACGCGACCGTCGCACTGATCGACGATCCCAAGCTGGGCGTCGAGGACCTCCTTCAGCACGTCAAAGGCCCCGACTTTCCGACCGCGGGTCAGGTGTTCGGCGGATCGAGCCTGCGCGCGGCCTACAAGACCGGCCGGGGCGTGATCACGGTCCGTGGCAAGGCGGAGATCGAAACCCTCAAGGGCGACAAAGAACGGATCGTCGTCACCGAGATCCCCTATCAGGTCAACAAGGCCAAGCTCATCGAGAAGATCGCCGAGCTTGTTCGCGACAAGAAAATCGAAGGTATCTCCGACCTGCGCGACGAGTCCGATCGCACGGGCATGCGCATCGTGATCGAGATCCGTAAGGGCGAGAACTCGGGAGTGATCCTGAACCGCCTGTATAAGCTGACCCAGCTCCAGGAGAGCTTCGGGATCAGCCTCCTCGCGATCCACCAGAACCGCCCCAAGATTTTTGATCTGCGCGAGATGCTCTGGGCTTTCATCGAGCACCGCAAAGACGTGGTCCTGCGCCGCACGGCCTTTGAACTGAAGAAGGCCGAGGCCCGCGCCCACATCTTGGAGGGTCTCAAAAAGGCCGTCGAAAACCTGGATCTGACGATTCAGCTGATCCGCGCCGCGGCCAATCCGGCGGACGCACGCACGGCCCTCATGACCCGGCTCGAACTCTCCGAGGTTCAGGCTCAGGCCATCCTGGACATGCGCCTGCACCGTCTGACGGGTCTCGAGCGCGACAAGATCATTCAGGAGTACCAAGAGGTCCTCAAGCTCATCGAGCACCTCAAGACGATCCTGGGCAGCGAAGAGATGGTCTACAAGATCGTCCGCGAAGAGCTTCTGGAGATCAAAAAAGACTACGCCGACCCCCGCCGCACGGAGATCACCATCGGCGAGGCCGACGAGCTCGAAGCCGAGGATCTCATCTCCGACGAAGAGACCCTCGTCACCCTGAGCCACAACGGCTACATCAAGCGCACCGATCCGAGTCAGTTCAGAAACCAGCAGCGGGGCGGCAAGGGCATCAAGGCCATGGGCACCGGCGAGGGCGATTTTGTCAAAGCCGTCTACAGCACGACCAACCTGAGCTACCTGCTGTGTTTCACCAACAAGGGCCGGCTGTACTGGCTCAAGGTCTACAAGATCCCCGAGGCTTCGCGCGCCTCCAAGGGCAAGGCCATCGTCAACCTGCTGCAGCTGCAGCCGGGCGAATCGATCCGCGAGGTTCTGCCGGTGCGCGAGTTCAGTGAAAACGAGTTCGTCACGATGGCTACCCGCCATGGTGTCATCAAGCGCACGGCCTTGAGCGAGTTCAAAAACGTCCGCGCGACGGGGATCATGGCCATCACGGTGGACGAGGGCGACGAGGTCGTGGGCGCCTGCCGCACCAACGGCAAGAGCCACCTGTTTCTCTGCTCTGGCGGCGGCATGAGCATCCGCTTTGAAGAAGCCGACGTCCGCGCGATGGGCCGCTCGGCCCGCGGCGTGGCCGGCATGTCCTTGGATGAGGGTGACCGCGTGGTGGCCCTCGAAGTCCTGGACCCGGCGGACACCGGCAGCGAAATCCTCACCGTCACCACCAACGGCTACGGCAAGCGCACGCCGATCACCGAGTACCGCGTGCAGAGCCGCGGTGGAAAAGGCGTCATCACGCTCAAGTGCACGGACAAGAACGGCCAAGTCGTGGCCACCGCCCAGGTCAAGCCGACGGACGACGTCATGCTGGTCTCGGACGGCGGTCAGATGATCCGGACCAACGTGGGAGGCATCTCCGAGCAGAGCCGCAACACGACGGGCGTGCGCCTCATGACGGTCTCCGAGGGAGAACATGTGGTGGCGCTCGAACTCATGGCCGAAGGCCACGGGGGCGCCGCCGGTAACAGTGTGAGCAACGGCGCGGGTGGGCATGAGCCGGATTCCGAGCCGAGCGCGTAGTCTTTGGGTCGCCCTGCTCGCGACCTCGGCGGCCCTCACCTCGGGCTGCAGCGTGGACAGCGCTAAGAACCATTACGTCCTGGCCGAGAAGCTCTGGGCCGACGGGCGCTACCAGGCCGCCGTCGTCGAGTTCGGTAAGGTGGTCAAGAAGGACCCCAGCGGTCCCCTGGGTCTGCAGGCCCTGATCCGTTCGGCCACCACCGAGCGCCTTTTTCTCAAGAACCAGCGCGGGGCCCTGTCCAAGTTTCAGCAGTACCTGCGGCTCGCGGGTGACTCAAAGGACTCCCTGGCCATCGAGCGCCAGGTCGGCGACCTTCTCTTTGAGGAGCTCGGGGAGGACGGCGAGTCCATCCAGCACTACGAGGCCATGCTGGCCCGCCACCCGGCCGATCCCCAGCGGCCCGAGTACCTGTTTCGGGTTGCCCGGTCGTACTTCTTTCTCTGGAAGTTTCCGGAGGCCGTGGCCGCCTACAAGAAGATCCTCAAGGAGTACCCCGGCACCGTCTGGTCCGAGCGGGCCGCCTTTGAGATCGGCCTGACCTATTTCACGAGCGGCGGACACCGTGCCGGTGATCGGCCCATCGCCGAATCGTCCCAGGCCTACTCCAAAGCCCTCTCGGCCTATGAGGCGTTTCTGAGCGCATACCCCAAGTCGCCCTTGGCCTCGCGGGCCCTCTACGGCATCGCCTCCTGTTATGAGGAAATGGACCAGCTGGATTTAGCCTACAAAAAGTATCAAGAAATCCTCCCCAGCTACCCTTCCCCGAACGTGATCCGCATCAAGCTCGCCCGAATCCAGGAGCGCCTGGCCCGCCGGGGCACGGACAAGGGCAATTGACACACCCCCACCTGGGTGCTAATTCGCGAGGAGTTTCATGGATAACGACGGTCCTTGGAAGGAATGGGCGAAGGCCCTAGGTCTGCTTTGGACCGTGGTCCTGCAGGTCTTTACTTCCACCCTGGTGGGATTGGGGGCCGGTTACGCACTCTGGCGCTGGCTCCATGTGCCCCTGGCCCTGGCTGCCGTGACCGGAGTCGCGGGATTTGGATTGGGTCTGTATCGGATGCAGCGGGTGTTACGGGCGCTGGATGGAAAGTAGACGCATGGTCCCCATTGAACATCTCACCGAACGCGTTCACCTCAAGCCTTTTGCTTGGGCCGCTGCCGCGTGGCTGGTGTTCGGGTTCACCGTGCTCTCGTTCTCGGCTCGCACCGGGGGTGACTGGGCGCCCGTAGGGTGGTTCACCCTGTTCTGGGCCCTGGGTCTCGCCAACCTCTTCTTTCTCCTGAAATTAGTTGCTTCATTATTCAACTTCGTGTCAAAAAATGTGGACTTTGAACGGTCACAGGCCCAGAAATCGCTGGGATTTTGGTTCGTTGCGAAGCTCTGCGGTTTAGCGGTCATGGTCGGAGTCCTGCTCAAGTCCAAACCGGCGTCGCTGCAGGCAGTGATCTTTGGTCTGGGAGTTTTTGTGGTGGTGCCCCTCTTGGGGGGCGCTTGGTGGAGCCGGCGGCTGCCGGCGGATGAGAGTCGTCAGTATGTTTGCTGAAGGCCATTTTTTTATTCTGTCCCACCTACCGGTGGTCGGCGAAATGATCCCCGAGCAAGTGCTCGGGAGCCTCTTTGTCGCCCTCCTCTTCATCGCAACGATGTGGGTGGCCCGCATGAAACTGGCCCGCGTGATGCGCGCGCCGGACGGCGGCGTCGTCCCCGACTCCAAACTCAGCTACCTGAACTTTTTTGAGATCGTGGCCGAGCGCATGTACGGCCTCACCGAGAGCGTCATCGGCCACCACGACGCGGCCGTGCACTTTCCGTTCATCGGTTCGGTGTTTCTG
>DATJFU010000368.1:0-6691 GCA_035495495.1 Bdellovibrionota bacterium | reverse complement strand
GGCCAGGCCAAGCTCGCGGATGGCGAGACCATTTACGAGGCGGAGGTCGGTCTACTCGATCGCGAGGGTCACCGGTTTACCGTCAAGGCCGAGGGCGAGACCCGCATCCTGGTCCTGAACGGTCAGCCGCTCCATGAGCCGGTCGTAGGCTACGGGCCCTTTGTGATGAGCACGCAAGGCGACATCCGCCAGGCGTTCTTGGATTACCAGGGTGGCAAGATGGGGCACCTACCGAAATAACGCTAAGCGTTATCGCGCCGGCTTCGGAGGGGGCGGGGCCGCGCCAGCGGCCTTCTTCTCGCATTCTTCGCACAAGAAGACCTGCTGGTTCTGGTGGCTATGCCAGTTGCCATTCTTGGTGGGGATGGCCTTTCGGCACTGAAAACACCTGAAATGGCCCTTGGGGACGGTGGAGGCGGGTTTAGTTTCGTTCACTCGCCTTCACCTTACACCAGCTTGGCACCCAGAAGCGACAGCGGAATCGAGATCACCACGAGGGAAAGCGGATACCAATGCGGACCCTTGCCCCACATGGCCGCGGCGCCCGCGGCACTCAGCACGACACCCACGATACCCAACGCCCATGCGTGCTTCATGGGATTGCGAGGCGCCATTCGCGCCGTGAGGTAGCCCCCCACCACCGCCGCGGCCAGGCGATACGAGAGCGCCAGCGCGCAAAGGGGATCCGATAGGGGCTGATCCATGGGCGGATAGATACCGGCGGCATGGAGCCCGATGTCGATGGGGACGGCGATCAGAAAGTTGGCCAGGACCCCCATGACCACGGCGAGAATGCTCTTACCCATCTCAGTGTCCCTTCTTTTTGCCGGCGCCGGCATCGCGCGCGCTCGAGCCCACGATGACGTAGAAGTCTTCCCATCCATGGAGTGATTCCATGCCCTGATGGTAGGGGGTAACTTCGGAAATTCCAAAGTTTTGCGTCCGCTCGCGGTCGAGCAGGGCCGAAACTTGGGAAATTCTCAAGTTTGAGGCATTACGTCATTTTGTTTACTGAAGCGTCGTATGAAAACGGCGAAAGCTCGCGTACCCGGTCACGAGGGCCGTCACGACCAGCACGCCGATGTGATAGGCGACGTAGTCCCCTCCCCCGCCCTTGAGCATGATGTTTCGGAGCAGTCCCATGAAGTGGGACAGCGGATCGATGACCGCGAGCCACCGCACGGACAGCGGCATGTTCTCGACCGGAAACATGAGCCCCGAGAACATGACCATGGGAAAAATCACCATGAAGCCACCCAGCGTCGCCTGCTGCTGGTTGTTGCAATAGGTGGAAATCAGGGTGCCTAGGGCCACCGCCGTGCAGATAAAGGCAAAGGCCGCGAGCAGAAGCACCGCCAGGTTGCCCCTCAGGGGCACCTTGAAGACGAAGACCGCGACCGAGAGGATGAGCGGAAAGTTGGACATCCCGAGCACGACGTACGGGATCGTCTTGCCAAAGATCACCTCGGCCCGCGACACGGGCGCCGAGATCAGCATCTCAAACGTGCCCATCTCCTTTTCACGGGTGATGGCGATGTTGGAGAGCACCATGGTCGTGATGACCATGAGCATGCACATGGTCCCGGGCACCATGAAAACGGAGGTCTCGAGCGCGGGATTGAAGAGCACCCGCTGGTCGATCCGGATGGGCAGCGTCGGGGGCGCGACATGGGTGACGTCCAGCACCGTCTCCATCACGATCCGCTGAAGGTAGCCGTCAATGCTCTGGGCCTTGGTGACGTTAACCGCGTTGACCAGGGCCTGGATCTGCCCCTCACCGCGGCCAAACGCCTTGGTCAGACCCCCGGGAGGTGGAACCAGCACCACGTCGGCGTCGCCCCCCTCGATGAGTGTGTACGGATCGGTATCACGGGACTTGGCCGGCACGAACCAACCGCTCGAGATGGCCCGGTCATAGACCTGCCGCATGAGCGTATCCTGCGAGTCGAACCGCGCCGCGAGTCGCACGTTCTTGACCTCGGTCGAGATGGCCACGCCAAAGAGGGTGAGCTGCACCACGGGCATCACAAAGAGCATGATGCGCATGCGCTTGTCCCGAAGGGTCTGGACCAGCTCCTTACGGATGAATGCGCGCAAGGTCGCGTTCATTCGAGGTCCTTTTTGAATCGACGGGTGCCGTTGGCGATCATGAACAGGCAGATGAGACCCAGGGCAAAGAAGGGTCCGCTGAGCTCGACCAGGCTCGAGCCCTTGAGAAAAGTATCCCGCGAGATCTGCATGAACCATCGCGCCGGCAGGATCATGGTGATGTAGTGGAGCGCGGCCGGCATGCTCTCGATCGGAAACACGAAGCCCGAAAGCAGCTGGCTCGGAAGCATAGCCGACATCATGGCCACCTGCATGGCGACCTGCTGGTTGCGGGTGCCCACGGAGATGAGAAGCCCCTGCGCCAGATAGGCCACCATGAAGAGCAAAAATCCCAGACCAAAGACCGCGAGGTTGCCCACGAACGGCACCCCAAAAGCGATCCTGGCCATGGCGTACACCATGATGACGGCGACGATGCCCAGCCCCCCGTAGGGCGCGAGCTTGCCTACGATGATCTCAAGGGGCTGCACGGGCGTGGACAGGAGCAGCTCCATGGACCCGGCCTCGTACTCCCGCGCCACGGTGAGTGACGTGAGAAGCACCGACAAGATGGCCATGATCATGACCGCGAGCCCCGGAATGACAAACCACCGGGAGTTGAGCTCCGGGTTGAACAGAAACCGGGTGCGCACGTCGATGGGCGCCGGCGGATTGAACCCCGCGAGCCGCGCGCCCGCGATGCTCTGAATTCGCCCCACGTAGCCGAGAACGGGGCCGACCGTCGAGCTGTCCGAGCCGTCGACCAGAATCTGGGCCTCGGCCCCCCGCCCCGCCAGGAGATCCTGCTCAAAGCGGGGTGGAATGACGAGGGCTGCCCGGGCCTCCTGGGTCGTGATCTGCCGGATGGCGTCGGTCGCCGAATGCGTGGGATGGGAGAGAAAATACCGCGAGCTCGAAAACGTATCGACCAGTTGGCGCGAGGAGCGGCTTTGGTCGGCGTCGCTCACGGCCAGGGAGATCTCTTTGACGTTGAACTCGATGGCCACCCCGAACATGACGACCATGAACACGGGAATCCCGAGCGCCGCTCCCAGGGTGAACGGATCGCGGAGGATGTGAAATACCTCCTTCTTGCCGATCGCGATGGCGCGCTTGAGGTCAAACTGTTTCATCTTGCCCCCGACCCCGACTCGACCGACCGGATGAACACGTCCTCGAGGGTGGGCTCGATCGTCCGGATGCGAAATTTCTCCTCGAACCGGGGCTTGGCCTTGGCCCACGCGGCGTCGCTTTTGACCGCGGCATGAAACCGAAGGCCGTAGGGCTCGAAGAAATCGAACACCGGATCCTTGCCCAGCCGGGAGATCTCGTCATAGCTGAGCCCGCCCTTGGGATCGAACTCGAGCATGGTCTCCGGAAACGTATTCTTTTTGAGGCCCTTGGGGGAATCGAGAGCGATGATCCGGCCTTCACGCATGAGCGCGATGCGCTCGCACTGCTCGGCCTCATCCATGTAGTGCGTGGTGACAAAGACCGTCTTTTTCTGCTCGGCCAGCCGGCGGATCAGCGACCAGAACCGCGCCCGCGCCGCGGGCGAGACGCCCGCCGTGGGCTCGTCGAGAAACACGACCTCGGGGTCATGCAGGAGCGACGCCGCGAGGGATACCTGCTGTTTGATGCCACCCGGGATGTCATGAACGATCGTGTCGAGGTTCTTGCGGTCGAACTCGATGAAGTCAAAAAGCTCTTTGCGCCGCCGCTGGTAGACCTCTGGATCCATCTTGCGGAGACCCGCCGTGAAGTCCAGGTTCTCGGCCACGGTGAGGTCCGTATACAGCGTGAACCTCTGGGACATGTAGCCCACCCGCCTCTTGACCTCGACACCCTCGCCGCCAACGCCCACCCCAGCCACGCTGACCTCGCCGGCCGTGGGAGTCAGAAGGCCGCAAAGCACGCGGATCGTCGTGGTCTTGCCCGCGCCGTTGGCCCCGAGAAATCCGAAGATCTCCCCGCGGCCCACCTCAAAGCTGATGTCATTGACGGCGATGAAGTCGCCGAATTTGACGGTAAGGCCTTTGACTTGAACCGCGAGGTCAGCCACGGGCGCCCCGTTGCAGAAAGAGCTCATCAAAATTCTTGACGCCCTCGGACTTGAGAAGCTCGCGGGGGACTCCCTCGGCGACGAGCTTGCCCTTTTCCATGAGGTGCACCTCTTCGCACCTCTCGGCTTCGTCCATGTAGGCGGTGGTCACGATGATCAAAATCTTCTGGTCGGAGAGCCGGTAGAGAAGCTCCCAAAACTCGCGGCGGCTGATGGGGTCCACGCCGTTCGTGGGTTCATCGAGGAGCATGACTCTCGGCGACCGGAGAAGAGCGCACATGAGGCCCAGCTTCTTGTACATTCCACCGCTCAGCTTGCCGGCGGGGCGTTCGACGAACTCGGCGAGCCGCGTGATATGGAGAAGCTCCTTGCGCTTCTTCTGATACTCCGCCTCGGGGATCGAATAGAGGGCGCGAAAGAAGTCCAAGTGCTCGCCAATCGAAAGGTCGGCGTAGAGGCTCTGGCTCTGGGGCATGTACGCGACCGAGGCGCGGATTCGATCAAAGGGAACCTCCGCGTCGTCTTCTTGGTACTTCACCTCCCCGTTCTGTGCCCTGAGAAGGCCCAGCATCACGCGCATGAGCGTGGTCTTGCCGGCGCCCTCGGGCCCGATCACCCCGTGCATGGCTCCGGCGCGAAACGTGACTGACAGCCCGTCCAACGCCTTCACGTCGCGAAACGACTTCCGCACTTCGCTGACGGTGATGGAGATGGCCGGCGCCGCCATGTTCAATCCTTGGGGAGGGTGGTCTCGATGGTCATCCCGGGCTTCAGGACCTCGGCGTCATTGGCGCCCAGAAAGCTCACCTTGACGCCAAAGACCAGGCGCGTGCGCTCGGCCCGAGTCTGCACGTTCTTGGGGGTGAACTCGGCTTCTTCGTTGATCTTGACGATGGTGCCGTCAAACGGGCGGTCATTGAGTTCCGGAAGCGTGCCACGGAGCTTCTGTCCCACCTTGAGGCGGGAGACCTCGGGCTGGGGCACGTAAATCATGGCCCAGATGTCCTTGATGTTGGCCAGGGAGATGAGTTTGATGCCGGGGCTCACCCACTCTCCCGGCTCGTGGTACCGGCTCAGGACCGTGCCCTGGATGGGCGACTTGATGGAGCACCATCCCACCTGAACGTCACTCTCCTGCTTTCTATTTCTGACCTGATCCATCGTGTCCTGCGACACGGTGCCCGCCTTGAACAGGCGCTGAGTGCGCTCAAAGGCCGTGCTGGCCAGGTCGGCCGCGACCTTGATGTTTTCGCACGAAAGCCGCACCAGCTCCGCTCCCACCTCGACCTTGTCGCCCTCCCGCACCTTGACCTCGGCGATGGTCGACGGGAGCTGGGCCGAGAGGTCCACCTTGGTGGCCTCGAGCGTGCCCGCGTAGATGAACGGGGCCGGAAACACAAAGACCTTGATGGCGATGACCGCCGCCACCAGGAGCACCACCGGGATGACGGCTTTCTTGTTCAGCTTCTTTTCAGTCTTCTCACTCATGGAGGAATTCCTTACCGGACAGGGTCTTGAGGAGGATCATCTGCTGCAAGAATTGGGCATCCACGCGCGCGGCGTTGACCTTGGCCTGAAGTGCTTGAGTGTCGGCGTTCTGCACGTCGATCAGACGCGCCTCGCCGGACTTGTAGGACTTGTAATAGAGCTGGGCCGCTTCTTCGGTCTGGGCCACGTCGTCGGCCGCGAGCTTGCGCTGTTCGCGGAGGCTATCCAGCATGGTGCGGGCCTTGGAGAAATCGCGCCGGAGTTCGACGAGCGTTTCTTCTTCTCTGGCGCGGGCCGCGTCGGCCTCGTGACGCTTGGAGGCCGCGAGTTTCCAGGTCGGGTCGCCCAAGAAAAGGGGCATGGACACCTGCGCGCTCACGATGACCTGCTGGATCTGCTCCTTGACCGGGCCATTGGGGTACATGAGGGCCGCCGTACCCGAGACCGAGACGGTGGGCAGGAGCTTCGCGGTCTGCCCCCAGGCCTGGTCATCGGCGGCCTCGGCCAGAAGAGCTTGGGCATGCGCGAGCGGTAGCTCCCCCGTGGGCTCGGAGATGGCCCGGGACGACTCCTTGGCTACCGTATCGGCCAGCGAATCCAGCTTGAGCGCGAGGTTCACGCCGGGGCCCACCGCCGCGCCCGGGGCTTCGGCGCCTTCTAGCTTCTCGACGCCGATGACCGTGAGCAGCTCGCGGAGCGCGGTCGCGAGCGCTGTCTGCTTCTGTTTGTACTGAAGCTCAAAGCTCAAGACCTGCCGCTTGGCCGAGACCTGATCGAGCCGGCTCGCGGCCCCGGCGTGAAACCGACTCTGAATCTCGCGATCCTGAGCGCGGGCGAGAGCGAGGGTCCCGTCGACGGCGCGGAGTTCTTCGAGGGCGAGTTGCACCTGCAGATAGTCGCCGCGGGCCGCCTGGAGCACCTGGAGGCGGGTGGAACGCAGCTGCTCCTTTCGCGCGTCGGCCACGCGCTCGGCGCCGTGGTACAGGCTTCGGGCCGAGAACGTGTCCCAGAGCGTGTAAGTGACCTGAGGGCCCACGCTGTAGCTGTTATGGG
>DATJFU010000367.1:0-8572 GCA_035495495.1 Bdellovibrionota bacterium | reverse complement strand
TCTACTGGCTCGGCCAGTACGACCGGGCGGAGCAGGCGTTCAAGGAGTATCTGGACAAGCACTCGGGCCATCCGTCCGCCTGGCGCGCGGCGTTTCGCCTCGGCGAGATCCTGGGACGCAAGGGCGGCGATGACTTCCGCGAGCAGTCCCGCGCCATGTTCTTTCAGACGATCAACCGCTTTCCGTTCAGCCCGGGCGCGACGCTTGCCCGCCTGCGTTTGATCCCCTGCGGAGACCACGGGGGATTTGACCTCACCAAGGCAAATGACTTTCTCACCAAAGAGGCCACCCAGTTCGACGGGGGCGGTGAGGTGGTGATGGAGCGATACAACGACCTCCTGAGCCTCGCCCACGTGCGGGCCCTGGTGTCATTGGATCACGAGGACCAGGCGATCCAGGCCGTGACGGAACGGATTCCATCCGCCAAGGATCCCCGCACCAAGGACGTTCTCGTGGCGACGGCTCGGGTGGCCCTGCGGCAGCTCGTGACCCGCCTCATGGACGAGGGTCACCCCTACGAAGCGCTCGTGGTGTACAAGCGCTACGACTGGGTCGTGCCGGCTTCGGGCGATCCTTCTCTCTTTGATTTCATGCTTCGCCTCTCGCGCGAGGCGGCTGACCTGGGTCTGGGATCGTTCGCCGAGGGCTTGGCTTCAAAGTACGCGTCCCTCGGGACGACATCGGCGGGCGCCGTGCCCGGACGCGAGCCCGCGACGCGCGACGCCGAATCCGAACAGGACATCGAGGACCGTCTCAAGGAGGCCGAGCAGGCGTTCAGCCGCGCCAAGGCCCTCTGGGTCGACAGGGGCGTCGGCGCCGCCGACGACATCCGTCACCTCCTCGACCGCGTGACCGAGGAGTCACCGTACTCCGCCGAGAAGCAGGTGCTCCTTGGCCTGATGGACGAAAAGGCCAAGCAGTACCGCGAGGCCGTCTCCCACGTCGCCAAGGCCGAGCTCCTGGTGCCGGCCGCGGACTGGGTGGTGCGGCCCCGGCTCAAGTACTGGATGGCCCGGTTGACCGCCGCCGCGGGCGACGAGACCACGGCTCTCAAGCTGTATTCCGATCTCCAAGCGGGACCTCAGCCGGATCCCAAGGCCGTGAAGGCCGCGGCTCCCGCCGCGGTCCGGTGGAACTCGCTGGGCCTGCCGGCGCTGCCGGGTCCCGCCGACCTGGCGATCGAACACGCCATGCTCCACGAGACCGCCGGCCGTTGGGCCCAGGCGGCGGCCGCTTACAAGGCGGCGTTGGACGCCAAGGTCGAGACCAATCGGATTTTGTTCGGGTACGCGCGCGCCCTCGCCAAGTCGGGTGATCCTGGCGCGCGGGCGGCCGCCAAAGATGCATTGAAAAAGATCGCGGGGGGAAAGGAGGACGATTTCTGGAAGAAATTGGTCTCCGAGAGCGCCCCGAGTGATGGGGATACTTCAGATTTCCAATAAATGAGCCAAGGAGGGCGAAAGTGACGGAAATCATTACTGCGGACCGTAGGATGCGCGAGCTGATTGGGCTCGCGGGCACCGTGGCACAGAGCAAGGCCACCGTGCTGATTCAGGGCGATAGCGGCACGGGCAAGGAGCTCATGGCCGCTCTGATTCACGAAAAGAGCAACCGCGCCTCGCGCCCGTTCGTGGCGATCAACTGCGCGGCGATTCCGGAGAACCTTCTGGAGTCCGAGCTGTTTGGCTACGAGCGCGGGGCCTTTACGGGCGCCGTGAGCAGCCACGCCGGCAAGTTCGAGCTCGCCAACGGCGGCACCATCCTGTTGGATGAGATCTCCGAGATCGACGTGCGCCTGCAGGCCAAGCTTTTGCGGGTCATCCAAGAAGGTCAGGTCGACCGCATCGGCGGCCGCAAGCCTGTCCAGGTGGACGTACGTATCGTCGCCACGACCAATCGCAACCTCGCCGAAGCCGTCCGCAACGGCGAGTTCCGCGAAGACCTCTATTACCGCTTGAACGTGGTCAACTTCAGCATGCCTCCCCTGCGTGAGCGCACGGGCGACGTGCGCCTGCTGGCCGCGTACTTCTTGCAGATCTACGCCCGCAAGAACGACCGTTTCTTGGCGGGTTTCAGCGACGAGGCCCTGCAGCTGCTGGACACCCACTCCTGGCCTGGCAACGTGCGCGAGCTCGAGAACGTCGTCGAGCGCGCCGTGATCACGGCCGCCGGCGAACGCATCACGGCCCGCGATCTGCAGATCCTTTCGCGTCCGGGGACGCCCACGGCCACCATCGATCTGGCCGAGCCGCCCGGCAATGCCACCTGGATTCCGGGCCAGACGCTGGACGACATCGAACGGCGCGTGATCATGGATGCCCTGAGCTACCACAAGGGCAACCGGACCCACACGGCCAAGGCCCTGGGGATCTCGATCCGGACGCTGCGGAACAAGCTCGCGGACTTTCGGAAGATGGGGATCTATCTCTGATCTTGAGTTAGGGGACGATCCTGGGGCGGCAAGCCCTGCCCGGAACCCATTTGCCGGGTAGAGGCTGCCGACCCAGGATTGCATGCGATGCGATAGAATGGGAGCGAGGTGCCATGGATGGCGGACTCGATCTTTGACCCCACAATAGGTGCTCTGAACACGTCGCTCAACCTTCGGTTGGCGAATCAGAACGTGATCAGCAGCAACATCGCCAACGCCGACACGCCGGGCTACAAGGCCAAGGCCATGGAGTTCGAGTCGGCGTTTCGCGAGGCCATTGGAGCCGGCGACCGGCTGCCCATGGATTCCACCAATCCCAATCACATGGTCCCGCAGCCCACGGATCCGATTCAGCCGGAGATCTACGAAGAACCCAACGGGGTCGAATCCCTGGATGGCAACACGGTCAATCGCTCGAACGAAATGTCGAAGATGGCCGAGAACCAGCTCATGTACGACTCATCCGTCGAAATGATGAAACGCAAACTCGGGATGCTGAAATACGCGATCACCGAAGGTGGGGGTAACCGTTAATGGATTTCTTCTCTTCCATGCGGGTGAGCGCTTCGGGGCTTGAGGCCCAGATGAAGCGCATGAACACCATCTCGTCCAACATCGCCAACGCGGAGACCACTCGGACCGAGGAGGGGGGGCCCTATCGGCGCGAGGACCCGGTGTTCGCGGCGACCACGGATCGCGAGAGCTTTGGCGAGATTCTGGACAACCAGATGGACGAGAACGTCCAGGGCGTTCAGGTCGTGGACGTCCACAAGGACACGCGCGCGCCGCGGATGGTCTACAACCCCTCGAGCCCGGATGCCAACGCCGACGGGTACGTGGCCATGCCCAACGTGAACACGGTCGAAGAAATGGCCAACATGATCAGTGCGCAGCGGGCGTACGAGGCCAACGTGACGGCCATGGGCGCGGCGAAGTCCATGGCCCAAAAGGCCCTGGAGATTGGAAAGTAAGGATTAAGAGATGAACGGAATGGCTTCCATCGAAGGACTGAACCAGGTGATCCGCACGGATCCCGACCTGGCTGGCTCCGTCGGCGGAGGCGGGTCCGTGGGATCTGAATCGGTGGCCCGCCGGGAGATGGAGCGACACGGGCTCCAGGCCCATGAGGCGCCGGCCGCCGGCAAGGGTTTCATGGACATGCTCTCGGGCTCGCTGCAGGAGGTGAACACCCAGCAGCTGCAGGCGGACCAGGCGATTCGAGAGCTGGTGGCGGGGAGAACAAAGAACATCCACGAGACCATGTTGGCAGTGGAACGGGCGGACGCATCGCTGAAGCTGATGATGCAGGTTCGGAACAAGATTCTGGACGCTTATCGCGAAGTGATGCGGATGCAGGTCTAGTGAGGGCGGGAAAATAGCATGAACGAGTATTTTAAGAAGATTAGCCGCCAAGTTTACGATTTTCTGATCGGGCTTTCGCCGATCAAGAAGATCGCCATGGTCGCGACCGGCTTGGCCATCGCCGGGATGATCTTTGCCCTCTTCAAGTGGGCCGGCGATACGGCGTATCGCCCCCTGATGACCAACCTCAATGCCGAGGACTCGACCAATATCATCCGTATCCTCAGGGACCGTAAGATCCCGTTCAAGGTGGATCCTTCGGGCCGCAACATCGAGGTTCCGCCGGAGAAAATCTATGACCTGCGGTTGGAGCTCGCCACCCTGGGCCTGCCCGACTCGAGCACCGTCGGTTACGAAGTGTTTGATCACCAGGCCCTGGGGACCACGAGCTTTGTCCAGAACGTGAACATGAAGCGCGCCATGGAAGGCGAGCTCATCCGGACGATCCAGACCATCAAAGGCGTCAAACGCGCCCGCGTGCACTTGGCCATGCCCAAGAAGAGCACCTTTGTCGAGGACCAGCAGAAGCCCACGGCTTCGGTCGTGGTCGAGATGGACAGCGGTGCCTCGCTGACCGAAAAACAGGTCTACGGCATCGGCGTCATGGTTTCGAGCGCCGTCGAGGGGTTGGACCAGGCCGACGTCCGTATCGTGGATGCCAGCGGCAAGCTGCTCTCCAAGGCCAGCCGGGACTCCATGGTCGCCATGAGCGCCGATCAAATGGAGTACAAGGCCAAGGTCGAGCAGGACCTCCAGAAGAGCATCGAGGAGATGCTTGCCCGGGTGGTCGGCGACGGGCGCGTCGTGGCGCGCGTGACGGCGGAGATGGACTTCTCGCAGGTCACCGAGACCCAGACCCTTTATGACGCGGACGGCGCGGCCGTACGTTCGGTGGACCGCAACGTCGAGGACATGCAGGGCCGCCGGCCCGGTGCCGTCGGCGCCGCCGGCGCGGCCTCCAATCTGCCCAACCCCCAGCCCGTGGCGGGTTCGGAGATCCGGACGGATACCAACAAGAACCGCGAGATCACCAACTACGAGGTTCCGCAGACCGTCCGCAAGGTGATCAAACCCTACGGGTCGGTGACCAAGATGTCCGTGGCCGTCATCGTGGACGGCAAGCACGTCAAAGAAGAGAAGAACGGGGAGATTCTCTCCAAGGTCGAGCCCTGGAGCCCGGATAAGCTCAAGGAGTTCGAGGCCATGGTGTCGGGAGCGCTGGGCATCGATCTCAAGCGCGGCGACAAGCTTGAAGTCAAGAACATGGAGTTCGCCAACGAGGACTTTGACGAGGCTCAGCGCCTCCTCGAGCAGACCGAGCGCCGCGCCTACATGCAGAACCTGCTGCTGTACTCGGTCATCGGCGTGATCATCGTGCTCTTTTTCTTCTTCGTGGTCCGGCCCTACATCAAGTGGGTGACCGAGAACACCATCGACAGTGTCGACTCGTTCTTGCCTCAGACGATCGAGGAGCTCGAGAAGATGCAGAAGGATTCGCCGCTCACGGGTCTCGAGGACTCCGTGCCGACGATTCCGGACAAGATCGACCCGGAGAAGGTCGAGGGCGAGATGATCAAAGAAAAGATCATCACCCTCGTCGACTCCAATCCGCATAAGGCAGCCCTGATCCTGAGGGATTGGGTAAAGGGCGAGCCTAAGCCCGCGGCCCCGGCCGCCGAGAAACAGGGGACCGCCTGATATGGCATTAGCGAACCCGATCGTTTTCGAAGAGCTGAGTGGCGTGGACAAGGCGGCGATCCTGCTCAACGCCCTGGGCAACCAGGTCACGGCCCAGATCTTTCAGAAGATGAAGGATAACGACGTCAAACGCCTCGTGAATGCCATGGGTCAGGTGACCAAAATTCCGATTCCCATGGTGAAACGGGTTCTGGAGTCCTTCTACTCCGAGATTTCAGAAGAAGAGGTCCTGATCTTCGGTCATGCCCAAGGGCGCCAGTTCATCCTGGAGACCCTGGGCGAGGACCGGGCCAAGACCGTTCTGGGTCAGCTTTCCGTCATCGAGGGCAGCCGGACTCTCGAGGCCCTCGAGCTGGTCGACCCCCGCACCCTGGCCAACTTCTTGGTCAACGAACACCCGCAGACCATTGCCTTCGTTCTGGCGCACCTGGACGCGGGCAAGAAATGCGACGTCCTCAAGCGCCTCCCCGAGGCGCTGCAGACCGAGGTCGTGCTCCGTATCGCAAACCTGGATTACATCTCGCCCAACCTCATCGCGCAGGTCGACGAGGTGCTCAAGCAGGAGCTCGCGACCCTCGGTTCCATCGACACCCAGCAGCTCGGCGGCGTTCAACCGATCGCCGAGATGCTCAACGTCATGGACAAGAACAGCGAGCAGAACATCATGGCTCGGGTCGAGGAAAAGGACCCGCAGCTGGCCGAAGAGATCCGCAAGCTCATGTTCGTGTTCGAGGACATCATCTACATCGACGACCGCGGCATGCAGCTGCTCCTCAAGGAGGTGGCCAACGACAAGCTGGTGCTGGCCCTCAAGACGGCGCCCGACGAGATCAAGGACAAGATCTTTCGGAACATCTCCAAGCGCGCCGCCGACCTGCTCCGCGAGGACCTCGAGGCCATGGGCCCCGTGCGTCTTTCGGACGTCGAGACGGCTCAGCAGGAGATCGTCAACGTCGCCAAGCGCCTCGAGGCCGAAGGCAAGATCATCATCAGCCGTGGAGGCGAGGCGGACGCCCTCGTTTGATGAGACATGTCGATTAAGAATCGCATGAAGGCGTTCGACATCAAGGCCGAGCCAACGGCCAAGAAGTCGGATTTCAAGGTCTCAGCGCTCGAGCCGCCTAAGCTGGCGGAGTGGCAGGAGTACGACGTACCCAAGCTGCGCAAGTCGGGGGACCACGACTACCAGGCCACTCGGGGCAAGTTCGGCCCGCTGGCGGCCACCGAAGCGACGCGGCATGAGAAGTCCCGCAAAGATAGCCGTTTTGCCGTGAACCCATTGCTGCGCGAACCCCTGTCGATCGAAGACGAGGAGAGACGAGCGATCAACGCGCGCGTCGAGGCCCGCGTCAAGGAGATCGCTGACGAGGCCCGCAAGCAAGCGTTTCAGGAGGGGTACTCGGCTGGCCTCAAGAAGGGTCACGACGAGGCTTACACCCGGATCGCGGCGGAGGGTAAGGACCGACTCGTGCGGTTTGACTCGTTTCTGAGCGCCTGCGACGGCGCCAAAGAAGAAATCTACCGGGCCAGCGAACGGTTTGTCATGGAACTCGTGTATCGGATCGCCCGGATGGTGGTTCTCCGTGAAGTAAAACAGGATCCCGAGCTCGTGCTCCGGATCGCCAAGGGAGTTTTGGAGCGCCTGGGGATCCGCGAGAACATCAAGATCACCATCAGCCCCAAGGATCGGGACACGGCCGGCGCACTGAGGGCCGGACTCGAGGAGTCCTTCGGAAAGCTTCAGAACCTCACCGTCGAGGTATCAGAGGACGTCGGTGAGGGGGGCTGCCTGGTCGAGACCCAGTGGAACGCCATCGACGCCTCGATCGAAACCCAGCTCGAGAATATCCATAAGGCCATTCTGGGCGAGGGCGGCGCTTGAGCCGGTCCCTCGATTCGGCCAAGTACCTGGAGCGCCTGGCTTCGGCCCTGGTCTACCGCGAGGCGGGAAAGATCACCAAGTCCGTGGGCCTGCTTTACGAGGCTCACCTCCCGGGAGCGTCGATCGGGAGCCTCTGTCACGTGTCGGCGGCGGGTAACTCGGGTGTCGAGGCCGAAGTCATCGGGTTCAAGGATAAGCGCGTTCTGCTCATGCCGTTTGAGCAGGTCAACGGAGTCAACAACGACAGCCAGGTGGTGCTCGTCCAGCGGGCGTCGGCCGTCCGGGTGGGCTCGGCCCTCCTGGGTCGCGTGCTCGACGCGCGCGGCCGTCCCATCGATGACCTGGGTCCCATCGACTGGTCAGCGGGCGAGTCCGAGGAGATGAGCCTGTACCGTCCGCCTTCGCACGTCCTGCGCCGGAGCATGGTCACGGAGCCCCTGGATCTGGGTATCCGGTCGATCAACGGCCTCCTGACCACCGGCAAAGGCCAGCGGGTCGGGATCATGGCGGGATCGGGCGTCGGTAAGTCCGTGCTGCTGGGGATGATGGCCCGCAACACCACCGCCGCCGTCAACGTCATCGCGCTCGTGGGCGAGCGGGGCCGTGAGGTCAAAGAATTTATCGAGCGCGACCTGGGCCCCGAGGGCCTCAAGCGTTCGGTGGTGGTCGTGGCCACGTCGGATTCGTCGCCGCTCTTGCGGATGAGGGCCGCCTTCCTAGCCGCCTCCATTTCCGAGTTCTTCAGGGACAGGGGCCTCGACGTTCTCATGCTGATGGACTCGGTCACCCGTTTTTGCATGGCTCAGCGGGAGATCGGTCTCTCGCTCGGGGAGCCGCCCGCCTCCAAGGGATACACGCCCAGCGTCTTCGCCACCCTGCCCAAGCTCCTGGAGCGTTCAGGGACCGGAGAGAAGGGCGGCAGCATCACGGGCCTGTACACCGTGCTCGTCGAAGGCGACGACATGGATGAGCCCATCGCCGACGCCTCGCGATCCATTCTTGACGGCCATATCGTGCTCAGCCGCCGTCTGGTGCAGAGAAACCACTTTCCCGCCGTGGACGTCCTCCAGAGCGCGAGCCGGGTCATGAACTCGGTCATCAGACCGGAACACCGGGACTGGGCGGGGCGGATCCGAGAGTGGATGGCAACCCATGCCCAGGCGGAGGATCTGATCAACATCGGGGCGTACGTCCGGGGC
>DATJFU010000366.1:0-2322 GCA_035495495.1 Bdellovibrionota bacterium | reverse complement strand
CCCATCCTCGTCCTGGACGCGGGGCTGCGCGTCCAGCGGGCGAACACGCCGTTCTACCACGAGTTCCATGTCACGCCCGAGGAGACGGACAACCGGCTCGTCTACGAGCTCGGCAACCGGGAGTGGGAGATTCCCCGCCTGCGGTCCCTGCTCGAGGAAATCCTCCCTCGCAATACGAGATTCGAGAACTTCGAGGTCGAGCACGAGTTTCCGAAGCTGGGGCACCGGATCATGCTCCTGAACGCGCAGCAGATCCGCTGGGAATCCCAGGCGCCGAAGGCCCTCCTCCTTTCCATCGAAGACATCACGGAACGACGGAAGCTGGAGCGCGCGCTACAGCAGTCCGAGGAGCGGTTCAGGGTCCTCTTTGAATCCGCCCATGACGCCATCGTCATCGTCAATCAGGCCGGAAAGATCGACTTTGCGAACAGGCAGTCGCTGGCCTGGTTTGGTTACGCTCCCGGCGAGCTCGAGGGAAAGCCCATTGAGGTCCTGATTCCTGCCCGCTTTCTCGACCGCCATGTCGCCCATCGCGACCGCTACATGGCCAAACCGGACTCCAGGCCCATGGGACGCGCCCTGGAGCTCTTTGCCCGGCGCAAGGACGGCACTGAGTTTCCGGTCGAGGTCTCGCTGAGCCCCCTCGAGACCCATGCCGAGACCAAGGTCACGGCCATGATCCGGGACATCAGCGAAACCAGAAAGCTGTCGTCCGAGCGCGAGAGATTGCTCGAGATGGAGAAAAACGCCCACGGAGAAGCCGAGCGGGCCCGCACGGAGGCCGAGCGCGCGAACGAAGCCAAGGACCTCTTCTTGGCGACCCTCTCGCATGAACTGAGAACCCCCCTGACCACGATCCTCGGATGGGCCCAGCTGCTGCGAAAAGGTCCGGTCAACGCCGAGAGGGTGCGAAGGGGTCTCGAGGCCATCGAGCGAGGCGCGACCACGCAGGCCCAGTTGATCAACGACCTCTTGGATGTCTCGAGGATCCTGTCCGGAAAACTGGCCTTGAACCTGACGGAGGTGGATCCCATCGAGGTGGCCCGCGGCGCCATCGAGGCGACCCGCCTCCTCGCCGACGGCAAGAAAGTGGTTCTTGAGCTCATCGCCGCCGTGAAGATCGGAAAGGTGCGGGGCGATCCCGCGCGCCTGCAGCAGGCCGTTTGGAACCTCCTTACCAACGCCATCAAGTTCTCTCCCGAGGGAGGGCGCGTGGAGATCCACGTCGATCACTCCCGCGAGCACGGCCATGACTACGCCGCCGTCCGGGTCGTCGACCATGGCAAGGGAATTGATCCCGCCTTTCTTCCCTCCATCTTCACCCGCTTCAGCCAGCAGGACAGCACGAGCACCCGGGTTCATGGCGGCCTCGGCATCGGTCTCGCCCTGGTTAGGGACCTGGTGACTGGCCACGGAGGGAGCGTCAAGGCCGAGTCCGCCGGAAACGGCAAGGGCGCCACCTTTACGATCCTTCTTCCACTGATTTCCGAAACGGGCGCCCGCCAGTCCCCCTCGGCGCGGAAGAGAAATGGTTCGTCCGAGGCCGCGCCGGACCTTACGGGCGTGAAGGTCCTCATCGTGGACGACGAACCGGGCTCCCTCGAGGCCTTCTCGGAGATGGTCAAGGCCTTTGGCGGCCAGGTGGTTTCTTGCAGCTCCTCCAAAGACGCTTTGGCGGCCCTGGAAGCTCAGCATCCCCAGGTGTTGGTCAGCGACATCGCCATGCCGGGCGAGGATGGTTATGCCCTGATCCGCAAGATCCGGGCGCTTTCGGCCGAACACGGTGGCCTGGTACCAGCCCTTGCCCTGACGGCCTACGCCGGCCAGAACGACGTCGAACGCGCCATCACCGCCGGGTTTCAAGAGCACCTGGCCAAGCCCGTGGACGGCAAGGAGTTCGCCCGATCCATCGCGCGCCTTGCGGCGGTCGGCCGCACGCTTCACTAGCCCAAATTTGACAATTTGCGTCAACATCGATATTCCACCGCGCGTCTGGGGATGGGGGAATTGCGATGTCACGCCAATCTGTCGTTGCTCTCGTGGCCGCCACGGCCGCACTCACGTTTTCTGCCACGGCCATCGCGGGCGGCAAGAAGCCGCCCTCCCGCGCCGCCTGGGCCGCGAGCCTGACCGAGGCCCTCGCGCCGTCAATCTCGCCCCCCAGCGACTCGATCTGGAACCCCCCGCTGCTCAAGTGGATGTCGGAGCGCTCCAAGGAGCCCTTCACGGCGGGTAACAAACTGACGTTGCTTCAGGACGGAGGCGAGTTCTACCCCCGGCGCCAGGAGCTGATCCAAAGCGCCCATACCAGCATCGACATCA
>DATJFU010000365.1:0-10010 GCA_035495495.1 Bdellovibrionota bacterium | reverse complement strand
CGAGTCGGGCAAGATGCAGCTCGTGCGCGAGCCCCAGGACATCACCGCGGTCCTGAGGGAGTGCCGGGACACCCTCGGGATCCTGGCCAAGCAGAAGGGTCTCGAGCTCAAGTACCGGGTCACGGACACGCCGACGTATGTCGTGGGCGACCGCGCGAGGCTCGTGCAGATCTTCATGAACCTGCTCTCGAACGCCCTCAAGTACACCAAGAAGGGCAGCGTGGAGCTGAGTCTCGAACAGAAGGACTATGCCCTCATGATCCGGGTGCGCGACACCGGGGTGGGCCTCAGGGCGGACGAGCTCGAGCAGCTCTTTCAGAAGTTCTACCGCGGCCGCTCGGCGCTGGAGTCGGCCGAGCAGGGCACGGGCTTGGGCCTCGTGATCGTGCGGGGGCTGGTCGAGGCCCATGGCGGGACCATCTCGGCGGAGAGCGAGGAGGGGGTCGGCACCACGTTTACCGTCAGCCTCCCCGTCGAGGAACTCGCTTCGGTCATGGTCGAGGACGTGCGCGAATCCCGCGGCCATCAGATGGCCCGCGATGAGGGCTCCCTGCCCGAAGGGTGGAAGCGAACCGTCTGGCACGTGGGGGGCGACGCCGAGAAGGCCAAGCGCCTTTCCGAGATGCTCGCCGACCCGGATTTCAGCGTGCGCGGCTACCGGCTCAGGTTCGAGTGGTTCAGCTCGGCCGAAAACATGCCCCAAGACCGGAGCCCCGAGCTGATCGTCGCCGAAGGCGGGATGGCCTCGTCCGACGGCGTGGGCGGGATCAAGCGTCGCGTCGGCGGCCGGACCCCCATCTTGGTGCTCGGCGAACGACAGCAGGCGTCCGACGTGTTTTCTTGGGGCGCGGCCGCGTTTCTCAACAAGCCGGTCAAACGGGAGCAGCTGGCGGCGGCCGTCAAGGACCTGCTCCATAGCCGCGGCCGGCGGGTGCTCCTCGCGGATCCGAACACGGATGCCCGGCTGCTGGTCAAGCGCGGCCTGGAGCAGCGTGGGTTTGAGGTCGATGACGTGGACCGCGGCAACCAGGTGCTGGGGCGGCTCGAGAAAGAGACCTACGATCTTCTCGTGCTCGAGCGGGACCTTCCGGACGTCCCCGCGATGGAGATCCTCAAGGTGGTTCAGAGGATCCCCCGGTACGGGGGACTGAGGGTAGTGCTTCTCGAGAACGCGGGGGGCATCGCTGCCGCCGAGCGGCGCGAGTTCGAAGCTTTGGGAGTGGGTCGCTTTGTGGCAAAATACGAGGGGATCGACCCCACCGTGGATTCGGTCTGCCGGTACCTCGAAGAAGGAAGGGCCTCCAGTCAGTGACCGCTCCACAGCATCGCATCCTGCTCGCCGAAGACGAGGCCCACATCGCCAAACTGGTGGAGTTCAAGCTCACCAAGGCCGGCTATAAGATCGAAGTCGCGCTCAACGGCGCCGCCGCCGTGGAGCGTCTCAAAAAGGAACCCACGGGGTTCAAGCTCGTGATCTTGGACGTGATGATGCCCGAGATGGACGGTTGGGAAGTGCTGCGGTTCATCCGGTCGGACGCGGCCTTCAAGGCGCTGCCCGTTCTCATGTTGACCGCCAAAGGGCACCAAAAGGACATGGCCAACGCGGCCGAGCTCGGTGCCACGCAGTTTCTCAAGAAGCCCTTCGATCCGTCCGAGCTGGCGGAGCTGGTCAAACGGCTCCTGGGAGATGCCGCATGAGTCTCGACTGGGACAATGATCCCGAGCTCAAGGCGATCCGGGATGAATTCGTGCGTTCCCTCGCCGACCGCGAAAAGGCGTTGATCGAAGCACTGAGCAGTCTTTCAGAAGATCCCGCCGGGGGGCTCCGTGACATCCAGCATGTCGCCCACAAACTCGCCGGGACGGCCTCATCCTACGGGTTTCCTTCGCTGACCCGGTTCGGCGAACTGGTCGACGACCGCCTCGACGCCCTGTTCTCGACGAGCGCGGGTGGAACCGAGCTGGCCAAAGAGGGCGAGGTGGCGAAGAAGTACGCCCGCGCCTTGGCCGATGCCCTCAAAAAGGCCCACGCCTCCGGTAAGGATGATCCGGCGATCCTGGCCACCGACGGGGCCAAGAGCCTCATTTCCGCCGGCGGATGAGCTCTTTCTGGATCCAGGCGCGGATGCGCCTCAGGTCTTCTTCGGGCATCCCCATGAAGCTGAAACGGGTCTCAAAGACCCCCGGGGCATGATCGTCGGCGTCCGACGCCAGCACCCTGAAGATGGGCTTGCCGATCCCGATTTCTTCAAAGAGGCCCGAGCGGAGCTCGACGGGCTGGTTACTCGAGAGTTGAAACGGGAGCAGGGCCGACAGGCCGCCCTCGCCGATCGAGACCAGCTGCGCCGGCACGGTGACCTGAGCCTCGTGGTTCTCGCTGACGAGCGAGAGCTCAAAGAGCTCCTTCTTGCCCCCGCCCTTCTTGAGGCACTGTTGGACCTTTTCGAGGAGCAGGTGCTCGTCGATGGGTTTGAGCACGTAATCCGTCACCCCCACCTCGACCGCCAGCTTCACGTCCTCGCGGTTTCGCTTCTTGGTGAGCATGAGGATCGGCACGTCGCCGTAGAGCGGGTGCTTGCGGACGGTCCGGACAAAGTCGTAACCCGACGTCGTCGGCATGATGGCGTCGGTGATGATGAGGTCAAAGAAGCCGTGCCCCAGCGAGTCCATGGCGTCATGGGGGGTGGGAGCCGTCTGGACCTCGAATTCGGCCTTGCGGAGGATCGAGGTGAGAAGTTTCAAAATGGCGGGTTCGTCATCCACGAGCAGGATGCGAAAAGCCTGCGCTGACCCCATGAAATTCAGGGTATCACTGAACGATGAACTGGGTGAAGAACACGTCCGTCGCGAGGGGCTTGCCCGTCAGCTCGTTGACGATCTCGAGGATCTCCGAGCGGAGCAGGTAGCGGCCCTGCACGCTGTTGAGCTCGTCAAAGGGCTTCTTGCCCAGGAGCTGGAGCATGCGGACATTGATCTGGGCCCGCACCCGCTCGATGGCGTCCGCCTGCGACATGTCGCGGACCTCGAGGGAGTAGGCCAGGGTGCAGTAATGGGCCTTGCCCTCCGCCGGGCTGCCCTCGCCACCCTCGGGCTTCTCAGGCATCGCCATGATGTTAGCGGTGATGGCTTTGAACTCGATCTGGCCCCCGTGGACCTCGTGGGCGCCTTGCGTGCCCTGTTTGACGAGTCTTTGGCGTTCGGCGCTCTCGGTGATCGCAGGCCGCTTGTAAAGGATGCGGGTGTAGACCAGGGCACCGAGCGTCGCGGCCGCCGCCAGGCAGTTGCCTAGAACCAGCAGCATGGGCAGCTTGGAGCCGCCCCCGCCTCCGGGGGCGGGCGCAGCCGCTTCAGGCGCGGCCGCGGCGTCCTTCTTCTTCTCGTCCGCCACTCCTAAATTTTAGTGGTTCGGGGGCAGGAGCACCACCGAAATCACTGATTTGGGGCCGCCGGTCCGGTAGCGGAGGCGGATGCCCTCGGTGGGATAGGAGGCCTCGCGTTCGCGTCCCATGTCGTGGGGACGGTGTTCGCTCTTGGCGGGGTCACCCACGTCGGTGCCGACCAGGCCGGCCGCTTGGAGCGAGCCAAAGGACAGGGTCCCGGGAGAAAAGCGATGAAAGATCGAAGAGACGGCGCCGTCGGCGAACTGGATCGTCGTATCGAACTTTCCGCCGCCGAGATCGTAATGCCAGACGCCGGGTTTCTCTTCTCCAGGCCGGCCGAGGGCCGCACGCACGTCGCTGGGGGTCGACTTACCCACCTGGATTTTTTGCAGCGCCGGCGGCAGCGCCCCTTTGACGAGGCTCTCGGCCGTCGGGGATGCCGCCGCGGACAAGGAGATCATCAGAGAAAGGAGGGTGATCACGGCGCACCTCCGAACAGGGAATTCACTGCGGCTTCGGCCTGGCGCGCGCTTCGCGAGCTGCGGTGTCCGTTGCTGAACGCCGCATGGCAGGCCCTGGACAACCACTGCTGGTAGGTACCGGACTGTTCATAGAAGAAGAGGTCCGCCTGCGTGTCGTGGGGAGCCGCGAACGGGGCACCCACCTGCTGCGCCTCCTGGTAGGCGTACTTCGTCATGTCGTCACAGAAATGGTCCAGATCCATCGTGCGCCGCGAACTGAAGGCATAGTCATGCGCCCGACCGAACAGCCGCAAGAAGACCGCCTTGAGATGGGTCTTCATCTGCGCTTGAGCTTGCCGCTGGAGCGCCGTCGCCCTCGCGGCCGACACCGGCGCCGTGGCGCCGAGGTGTGGCATGAGCCGGAGATACTCGCTGGTGTTGGTGATGCCGTCGAGCCCGGTCGGCGGAGGCCCTGCGGCGATCTGGGCGTCAAGGCTCGAGGAGAGGCACCCCGACGCGGTCGGGGCCAGCGTCGCCCCCGGGCCGTTGTGGACAAATGAGTCCATCAGGGCTTCTCTGCACGACGAGACCGCGGCCGTCACGTGGGTGTCGCGGGCGCTTGCGGATCCGGCGAGCATGGCGTCCACCTGGGCCGAGACGGCCTGAGAGGTCTGATCCGTGAGCAGGGCCGGGTTGGAGCAGGCCGCCTCCGAAGTGTATTCGACCCCGTTGAAAACGAGCTCCTTCATGTACTGGTACTTGGCGGGGCAGCGGTCCTTGAGAAGCTGCGGGCTGTAGCGGTAGGCCCGAAAGCTTTCGGCAAAGTCCTCGTCCGGATTGGTGGCGCCGTAGCGTGAGACCAAGCATGCGGGCTGGGTCGAGACGTAGATGGTGTTCTGGTACCCGTCCTGTAATACCTGGGTGCGCTGCTGCCATCCTGAAAGGGCGAGAAAAGTGGGGGAGTGATCGAGCTCGAGGTCCGTGCCCACCGTATGGCCGAGCTCGTGGGTCACCGTAAAGATGCGGTCGTGCCTCGACTCGCGGGTCCAGTTGTCAAAGAGGGTCGTCTCGGCGTCGGCCACGGTCGTCCCGGAATCGTGTCCTCGCGTTTCGTGGACCACGGGATGCCCCCGCTCGATCGCCATGAGCGCGGGCGGCAGATTGGACGCGGCCATGGCGATATCGTCGAGTTCTTCTGGTCTCAAGGGATCGACGTTCTGACGGCCGGTCACGTTTCGTCCCGAAAGGTGCGAGGTGTTGAGGCCGTACCTGGCCTGGATGTATTCGATTCTGTCCGCGATGTCGGCGCCCAGTACCGCGTCGGCGGCACAGTGAAAATCATGGCACTCGTCCGGTACCTGGAGTGTGGCCTGGTCCGAGGGGCCGCCCCGGCTCGTGGTGAGCTGGTCAAAAAGGTCGAGGAGCGCGCGAGGCTGGTTGTCGAGCCTCACCCCATGGATCGTGCGGGTTTCGAGCGGGGAGCCCTGGACAAAGGGGCCGTCCACGAAAGCCCGCATGGCCTGCGGCTCGACGCGGGCAGTACGGCAATGGGCGTTGGCCGCGCTCCAGATATCGGTGGATTCCCAGTCCAGGTGTTCGATGGCCACCTGGACCCGATACAGCTCATCGCCGTTGACCGGCGGAGGCGTCGCGGGCGGGCAAGGGGGATCATCCGCGCGCACGGATGCCCCGGCCAGAAGAATGGAGGCGATTACCGCTAGTGCTGACTTGGATGCCATCCCCGTCCATCAGAATATCGTGGACGGACGGATGCGTCGCGCATGTCAGCGCCGACACTCCCGTAAAATCAATGCCGAGAGGACCTTAACTAGATCTTGAGGGGCTCGTAGGGCAGGCCCAGGTCTTGGGCCACGCGCTGGTACACGCACTTGCCCATGGAGAGGTTCACGCCCTTGCGCAGGCCCTCGTCCTTGGACACGGCTTCTTTCCAGCCGAGGTTGGCGATCATCACCGCGTACCCGAGGGTCACGTTGGTGAGCGCGTAGGTCGACGTGCGGGGCACGGCGCCCGGCATGTTCGGCACGGCGTAGTGAATCACGCCTTCGACCGTGTACGTGGGGTGCTCGTGGCTGGTGGGGCGGCAGGTCTCGACCGATCCGCCCTGGTCCACGGCCACGTCCACCACGACGCCGCCCGGCTCCATGTGCGCGATCATGTCGCGGGTCACGAGCTTGGGGGCCTTGGCGCCCGGAACCAGCACGGCTCCGATCACCAGGTCCGCGCTCGTCACCGCACGTTCGATGTTTTCGAGGTTCGAGTAGAGCGTGGTGATCTCGTTGCCGAAGATGTCCTGGATGTACTCGAGGCGGGGAACGCTGACGTCGAGGATCGTGACCTTGGCGCCGAGGCCGATGGCCATCTTGGCGGAGTTGATGCCCACGTGGCCGCCGCCGATGACGACGACGTTGGCGCGGCTCACGCCGGCGACGCCGCCCAGGAGGATGCCTTTTCCACCATGGTCAGCTTGCAGGTACGTGGCGCCGATTTGCGTAGCCATGCGGCCGGCCACGGCGCTCATCGGAGCGAGGAGGGGCAGGCTGCCGCCTTTGCCTTCGATGGTCTCGTAGGCGATGCCGACGATCTTGCGATCCATGAGGGCCTTGGTGAGGCGCTCGTCGGCGGCGAGGTGCAGGTACGTGTAGAGGATCTGGCCTTCGCGAAGGAGGGGATACTCCTCGGGGAGGGGTTCCTTCACCTTCACGATCATGTCGGATTTGGCGTAAATTTCCTTGGCCGAGGGCAGGATCTTGGCTCCGGCGCGCTCGTAGGACTCGTTCGAGATACCGACGCCGGCACCGGCGTGGGACTCCACGTACACCGTGTGGCCGGCATGGGTCAGGGCTTTCACCCCGGCCAGCACCATTCCGACGCGGTTTTCTTTGTTCTTAATTTCCTTCGGTACGCCAACGATCATGGTCCGATCCCTCTTTCTTCAGGTCGCCCGGAGCGTGAGGCCGTCATATGCGAGGCCCACTCCCCGGGGGAGTTTCTTGGACCAGCGGCTGTACTCGAAATCATGGCCCAGATGCGTCAGATAGCTCTTCGCCGGACGCAGCTCGGAAATCACCTCGAGGGCTCGATCCAGGTGCAAGTGTGTATCGTGCGGTTCCAACCTCAGACAATCCAAAACCAGGACTTTGAGGCCCCGGAGACGGTCTAAAGTTTGGGGAGGGATATAATGACAATCTGTGACGTAAGCAACTGAATTAATCCGGTACCCCAGGCACTCCTGGCTTCCATGCTGTAAAGACAGGGGAATTACCGATACCCCCGCCGCATCGAAATCGGGGTCCCGGGAGTCCACGCGGTGGAACTCGAGCTGGGGGCTCCCGCCCCCAACGACCTTCTCGGGTCTTTTGAAGATGTATTCAAAGCGGCCCGTGAGCTCCCGTTCGGTCCAGGCGTTGCCGTAGGCGGGGATCACCTCCCGCTGCAAGAAATTGAAACTCCTGAGCTCGTCGATTCCGCAGACGTGGTCGGCATGGGGATGGGTATAGAGGACGGCGTCGATCCTCGGGATCTTTGCCCGCAGGGCCTGTTGCCGGAGGTCGGTGGCTGAGTCGATGAGGAGGCTCTTTTGCCGACCTTTTTGGCCGGTTCTTACCCAAGCCGAGGCCCGGAGCCTCTGGTTTCGAGGATTGCGGGACCTACAAACGGCGCATTTGCACTGAAGGAGTGGAACCCCGGTCGAGGTGCCGCAGCCCAGGATGGTGATTTCAGTCACGCGTGATAGGGTACCTTCGCATGCCGCACTATCTCAAGAAGAAGCTCCGCCGCCGCGCCTACTGGGCCCTGGGCGGCGTGATCTGCGCCTTTGCGGCGATCCTGCTCGTGCGCTCGGGATGGCACCGCAGGCACTTGGGTGGAAATCTTGCGGGCGGCGTCCGCCTCGACATCGACGAGCGCCGGCTCTCGAACGGGCTCAAGGTGTACTTTGTCGAAAATTCGACCACGCCGGTCGTGAGCTTTCAGACCTGGGTGCGCGCGGGTTCGGTGGATGAGCCCACCGGCAAGACGGGCATGGCCCACATGTTTGAGCACCTGATGTTCAAGGGCACATCCAAGTATCCCGAGAAAGAATTCTTCAATCGACTCGAGGCCAAGGGGGCCGAGGTCAACGCGTACACCGTGCGCGACTACACCGTGTTCTACGAGAACATGACGCCCGACCTTCTCCCCATTGCTATCGACATGGAGGCCGACCGGCTGGCCCACCTCAAGGTGAGCCAGGAGCTCTTGGACACCGAGCGGCTGGTCGTGCTCGAGGAGCGCAGGCTCCGGACGGACAACGCTCCCGCGGGGCGCATGAACGAGGATCTGTGGAAGCTCGCGTTCAGGGCGCACCCCTACCATTGGCCGGTGATCGGCGAGCCCGTGGACCTGATGCATCTTCAGGCCTCGGACCTTCAGGCTTTTTTCGACGAGTACTACCAGCCGGGCAACGTGGCGCTGGTGGTGGTCGGCGCCTTTGACAAGGACAAGACCTACGACCTGATCCAGAAGGCCTACGGGGTGATCCCGGGGCGTCCGCGCAAGACCCGCAAGGTTCCAGAAGAACCGGTTCAGCTCTCCGAGCAGCGGTACGTGATCCACGACACCGTGGCCTCGGAGCGGTTTCTTCACGGCTATCACGTGACCCAGGCCTCGGACCCCGACTCCTACGCCCTCGACGTCCTGGCCCAGATCGCGTTCGCGGGCACGAGCTCGCGCGCTTACCGGAGCCTCGTCGAGGACAAGCAGACGGCGCTCGGGGTCTCGGGCTCGGCTTACACCCCGACTTTTCCGGGACTCTTCGTGATCTCGGTCACCATGTTGAACGGGCACCCGGCCTCGGACGGCGAAGAAGCCCTCGACGCGGTCCTCGACCGGATCAAGGATGAGGGCGTGACCCAAGAAGAGGTGCAGGCCGCGGTCAAGCAGCTCACGGTCAACCTGCTCGACGACGTGCGCACGCCCCACGGCATGGGCGAGCTCATCGGCACGGTGGTCATGGTGCTTGGAGACGCGAGCCAGGCCACCCGGGATCTCGAAAAGTACCAGCGGGTGACCCGCGAAGACGTCAAGCGCGTGGCCATCAAGTACCTCAACCCCAATAACCGCTCGGTCGTGACGCTGACGCCGGGACCCGCTCCGGCGACGGAGCATCCGCCCGAGCAGGCGCACGGACACGACCTGCGCGAGGGTGACGGCACATGACGGCTTTGCCGAACGTACGGGGCGCGTCCTTCTCACTGTGGCTCATCGCCGCGGCGGTATCGATCGCCGCCTGGACACAGCCCGTTCAGGCCCAGCCGGCTTGGGTGGAGAAGTACCGCCTGCCTTCGCCCGAGATCGAGAAGCTGCCCAACGGCCTTGAGCTCGCATGGTTCGTGGACAGCTCCCCCGCCAGTCTGCCCCTGGTCGATCTGGCGGTGCTGGTGCGTTCCGGGTCGCGGGACGACCTGCCGGGCAAGAGCGGGACGGCAGAACTGCTCTCCAACCTCCTGGACAAGGGCGCGGGCGGCAAGGATGCGCAGGCGCTGGCCCACGCGATCGAAAAGCTCGGGGCCACCCGGTACATCAACGCCGATGACGATACGTTCTCGATCGGACTCCATGGGCTCGCGCAGGACTCCGATGCGCTCTTGGCCCTCCTCTCGGACATGGCCCTGCGCCCGGATCTGCCCCAGGACGAGTTCGGCAAGGAGAAGCGCGCCCTCCTGGCCAAGTGGGACCACATCGGGGACTACGCAGAGACGCTGGCGACCCTGGCTTTTCAGCGCGCCCTGCTCTCAAACACCTCTTACGCGAGGGGAGGCCTCTGGAACGCCCGCGAGGCGTCCGAACTGACCCTCAAGGACGTGGCCGACTTTCACCGCACGCACTTTACCCCCGCCAACACGATCCTCATGGTGGTGGGAAGGCTGGACCGCGCGACCTTCCGCAAGAAGATCCTCGACGCGTTCGGCGCCTGGACGGGGGGAGCGCCCAAGCGCGAGCACCGCTCCTACCGCAATGACTTTGCGCTGGCCACGCACGGACAGAAGCTCGTCCTCGTGGACCGTCCGGGCCTGAGTCAGGCCCAGGTGCGCATCGGGTTTGAAGCGCCGGGCATGAAGGATCCCGATCGCTACGCCCTGGCCGTGGGCAACACGCTTCTGGGCGAGTA
>DATJFU010000364.1:0-5784 GCA_035495495.1 Bdellovibrionota bacterium | reverse complement strand
GTGGCGGGCGGGCTCTTTGCCCACTACCTGCGCTACCTCAACCCGCAGACCTTTGACTTCAACCGCAGCTTTGAGATCATCATCATGGTGGTCTTGGGTGGAATGGGCAGCATCACTGGCGCGGCTCTCGCGGCGGTGCTCCTGACCGTGATCCGCGAGGCGCTGCGGCCCCTGCAGGAGCTGACCCAGATCGACTTCCGCATGGTGATCTACTCGCTCATGCTCGTCCTCCTCATGCTGAGCCGGCCCAACGGCCTCCTGGGCACGCGCGAAGTGCCGGATGTCCTGAAGGGCTGGTTTGGGGCCTGGTTCGGCGGCCGCCGGGCAAAGGGCGGTGCCGCGTGAACGAAGCAGTGTTGCAGGTCAAAGGCCTGACCATGCAGTTCGGCGGCCTCAGGGCCGTGAGCGAGCTCGACCTCGAGATCCGCCGCGGGATGATCTTTGGCCTCATCGGTCCCAACGGAGCGGGCAAGACCACGGCCTTTAACATGCTCACCGGCGTATACCAGCCCACCGCCGGAACCGTGACGGCCTTTGGCCAGCCCGTCGTCGGCAAAAAGGCCTGTGAAGTGACGACCCTCGGCCTGGCGCGCACGTTTCAGAACATCCGCCTCTTCAAGGACCTCACGGTTCTTCAGAACATCCTCATCGCCATGGACAACGATCCGGCCAAGCCCAAGCATTCCATGTTTGCGGCCGTGATGCGTACGGGCGCCGTGGTCCGCGACGAGGCCGCCGCCTTCAAGGCCGCGCACGATCTCTTGGCGATCTTCAAGCTCGAGAATCGCAAAGAGGAACTGGCCAGGAACCTCCCCTACGGTGACCAGCGCAGACTCGAGATCGCACGCGCCATGGCGACCGGGGCGAAGCTCCTTCTCTTGGACGAGCCGGCCGCCGGCATGAACGCTCAGGAGACCGCGGGTCTCATGCAGACGATTCGGCACATCCGTGACGATTACGGGATGACGATTCTGCTCATCGAGCACGACATGAAGCTCGTGATGGGCGTCTGCGAACGGATCGCCGTGCTGGATTACGGGGTCAAGATCGCCGAAGGCACGGCCGCCGAGATCCAGAAAAATCCCAAGGTCATCGAGGCGTACCTCGGCAAGGCCGCCAGCGAGGCCCACAAATGAGCGCGAAGACTTCTAACGGGGCCGGCTTGGCCAGCGGATCCGGCGACTCCGACGTCATCCTCAAGTTTGAGGACGTGTCCGTCCACTACGGCGTCATCCAGGCGATCCATGGCGTGAGCTTTGAGGTCCGCAAGGGCGAGATCATCTGCCTGATCGGCTCGAACGGCGCCGGCAAGACCACGACCCTGCGCGCGGCTTCGGGCCTCGTGAAGACGTCCTCCGGTCGTGTCCTGCATCGGGGAGAGGTGATCTCCGGGATGAAACCCCACGAGATCGTCCGCCGCCGGGTGCTCCAGGCCCCCGAAGGCCGCGGTATCTTTCTGAACCTCTCGGTCGAAGAAAACCTGGACCTGGGCGCCTGGACGGCGCCCGACAAGAGGACCCTGGCCGACGACATGGAAAAGGCCTTTGGCCTGTTTCCGCGGCTCAAAGAGCGCCGCAAGCAGAACGCCGGCACCCTGTCGGGCGGCGAGCAGCAGATGCTGGCCATCGCCCGCGCGCTGATGGGGCATCCAGAAGTGCTCCTCCTGGACGAACCTTCACTGGGTCTCGCGCCTCAGATTATCGAGAAGATTTTTGAGATCATTCAGATGATCAACCGCCAAGGGGTGACGGTGGTGCTGGTGGAGCAGAACGCCCTCCAGGCCCTTCAGATCGCCCACCACGGGATCGTTCTTGAGACCGGGAGCGTCGCTCTTCGAGGCGAAGGACGGCAGCTTCTGGCTTCGGACGAGGTTCGGAAGGCTTACTTGGGCGAGTAGCCCGTTTCTTGCGGGATTTT
This sequence comes from Bdellovibrionota bacterium, assembly GCA_035495495.1. Taxonomy (GTDB): domain Bacteria; phylum Bdellovibrionota; class UBA1018; order UBA1018; family JADZFF01; genus JADZFF01. The sequence continues at coordinate 3,867 of DATJFU010000364.1, read as the reverse complement.
TTGAGCTCTGAGTCCTTCGGTGGGACCCAATCCGTGAGCAGGTGCCAGAGATCCATGCATCCATGATCGCGCGAACGGCGCGCGCCGCGCACTGATAAGAACTGGCGAGATGGCGGTCGCGAGGCCGATCAGCCGAGCTGGAGCCAGCGGACGAGCGCCCAGGCGAGGGCGGAGACAAATGCGGAAGCGGGAATAGTGAGCAGCCACGCCCAGACGATGCGCTCGGCCACCGCCCAGCGGACGCCCGAGGCCCGCGTCGCGGCGCCGACCCCCATGATGGAGCCCGTGATCGTGTGGGTCGTCGAAACCGGGATGCCCAGGTGCGTGGCTAGAAAGAGCATCGAGGCGCCGCCCGTTTCGGCGCAGAATCCGCCGATGGGCTTGAGCTTGGTGATCTTCATCCCCATGGTCTCGACGATGCGCCAGCCGCCAAAGAGGGTGCCGAGACCCATTGCCGCTTGGCAGGCCAAGACCACCCAGGTGGGGACGTGGAATTCGGGACCCAGACGCCCGCTCGTGAAGAGCAGCACCGCGATGATGCCCATGGTCTTCTGGGCGTCGTTGCCGCCATGGCCCAAGGAGTAGAGCGAGGCCGAGACGAACTGGAGCATGCGCCCGCCGCGGGCCATCTTCTTGGCGCTGACCCTGAAGAAGACGCGCGAGACCGTCATCATCAGGAGGTACGAGACGACGAGGCCCAGAAGCGGCGAAGCCACGATCGAGATCGCGATCTTGGCCAGGCCGTCGCCTTGGATCGCGGGCAACCCCGCCTTGGCCACGCCCGCGCCCACCAGGCCGCCGATCAAGGCGTGCGAGGAGCTCGAGGGAATGCCATAGTACCAGGTGATCAGGTTCCAGATGATCGCGCCAGAAAGCGCGGCTAGGATGAGACTGGGGTCGGCGATCGCGGGGTTGATGACCCCCTTGCCGATCGTGGTGGCCACGTTCAGGCCAAAGAACAGAAAAGCGATGAAATTGAAGAACGCGGCCCAGAGAACCGCGAACTGGGGGCGCAGAACGCGGGTCGAAACGATCGTCGCGATCGAGTTCGCCGCGTCGTGAAAGCCGTTGATGAAGTCAAAGACCAGCGCGACGCAGATGATGAAGCCGATGTAGAGGCTGGGGTGGCCCATCAGGCGTATTCCACCAGCAGGCCTTCGATGACGTTGGCCACGTCCTCACAGTTGTCGGTCACGCGCTCCATGAGCTCGTAGATCTCTTTGAGCTTGATCAGCTGGCGGGTGTCCTGCTCCTCGCGAAACAGCTTGGCGAGCCCCCGGCGCTGGGCGCCGTCGGCCTCGTTCTCGAGGCGGTGGATGTCGACGCAGAGTTTGTGGATCTCGTCGGCGTGCTTGAGGTTGTCGATCTTGGCCACGGCGTCGCGGACCCGGCGCACGCACTGGAGGACGACGTCCGCGAGTTCTTCGAGGGTAACGTTGGATTGGCGCACGTCGTAGAGGTGCAGGAGCTGGGCCGAGGCCTCGATGTAATCCATCACGTCGTCCAGGCGGCTCGCGAGAAGCAAGATGTCCTCGCGGTCGATCGGGGTGATGAAGGTCTGGTGCACGAGATCGATCGTCGTATGGGTGTTGTCGTCCGCCTTGTGCTCGAGGTCCTCGATGCGGCGGGCGTAGCCTTCGGCTTTGCCCAGGTCCCTGACCATCTGCTGCAGCGTTTCGGCCGCTTCGACGCAGAGGTCGCCCTGCTTGCTGAAGAGCTCAAAAAACTTCACTTCACGGGGAAAGATGCTGCCAATCATGCGGGCGTTATACCCGACGGCCGCGGTTTTCCAAACCCGAAAGAACGCTGTAAACACAAGGCACTACAAAAAGCGTGAGCGTGGTCGAGACCACCACGCCACCGATCACCCCGAGCGCCATGGGGATGCGGGTCTCGGCTCCGGGGCCCAGGGCGAGGGCGGGTGGAATGGCGCCCGCCACGGTGGCTACCGAGGTCATGAGGATCGGGCGCAAACGCTGCGGGCATGCTTTCTCGAGTGCCTTGCGAAGAGGCGAGCCCTCCGCCCGGACCTGGTTCGTGAAGTCCACGAGCAGAATCGAATTCTTCTTCACGATGCCCATGAGCAGAATCAGGCCGATCATGCTGTAGAGGTTGAGGCTCTGGCCGCCGATCCAGAGCGCGACGAACGCGCCCGACACGGAAAAGGGGAGGGCCATGAGCACGGTCACCGGATGGACAAAGCTGTTGAACTGCGTCGCGAGCACCATGTAGGAGACCACGATCCCGAGCACGAGCGCGAAGATCAGGCTGTCAAAGCTCTCCTGAAACGTCTTGGCGCTGCCGGACGGCACGACACGATAGCCCGCGGGGAGAACTTCCTTGGACAGCGCCAGGATCTTCTGGAGCGCGACCGCCTGCGAGACCTTGGGCGAGAGGTTGGCGTAGACCGAGATGGCGCGCTCGCGGTCCTGCCGGCCGATGGCCTGGAGTGAGGCTTTTTTCTGGAGGCTCGCGACCTCGCCCAGGGGCACGAGTTCGCCGCGATTGTTTCGGACGTAGAGGGACAGGATGTCCTCGGGTTTGGCTCGCTCCGTGCTCTCGAGCTGGGTGACGATGTCGTGGCGGTGGCCGGCCTGCGCGTACTGGCCGGCGATGGAGCCGCCCACGAGCACGTTGATCGTCCGGGCGACGACGTCGGTGCTTACGCCGCGGTTGCGGGCTTTGGCACGGTCGGGCCGGATTTGAATCTCGGGCATGCCCTCCTGAAAGTCGCTGTCGACGTCCGCGACGAGGCCCGTGCCGTCCATGGCCATAAAGAGCGAGCGCGACGCCGCGATGAGCTGCTCGTAGTCCGGCCCCTTGACCGTGAGCTCGATCGGAAAGCCGCGTTTGGCGGAGAAAGCCGAGAGCGAGGGATCCTGCACGAACGCCTTGACGCCTTTGAAGGCCTTGAGGCCGTCTCGGTACACGCTCAGGAGCTCTTGCTGGGTAAAGTGATTGCCGGTGGCAGGATTGATGGGACGTTCGCCGGGTTTTTTGAGGGTCAGAAAGATCATGCCCGTATTGACGTCCCCGCCCCCGAACCCGCCGATGGCCGCGTAGTAGCCGTCGAGCTCGGGGCGGCCGGTGAAGTAGGCCTCGATCTCCTTCATGTGCGAGTCGGTATAGGCGAGGGACGAGCCCACGGGGGCCGTGATTCGGGCCATCAGCATCCGCGTATCCTGCGCGGGCACGAACTCGCGGCGAAGGATGGTGGCGAGGCTGACCGTGGCGGCGAAGAAGAGGATGGAGCCGATGATGACCTTCCACGGGCGGTCCAGGACCCAGGGCAGGGCCCGGGCGTAGCCCTTGGCGAGGGCGTCAAACGCGCCATCGACCGCGCGGCCGATGCGGGTCGTGCGCGTGGTGCTGTCCAAGAAGCGCGAGCAGCGCATGGGGGTGAGGGTCAACGCCTCGAGGAGCGAGAGGGCGACGGCCACCGAGAGCGTGACGCCAAACTGGTAGAAGTACCGGCCGACGATGCCCTTCATGAACGCGACGGGCAGAAAGATGGCGATGATCGCCGCGGTCGCCGCGAGCGCGGCGAACCCGATCTCCTTGGATCCGTCGAGCGAGGCCTGGAGCCGGTTCTTGCCGTCCTCGTGGTGCCGCACGATGTTCTCGAGCACCATGATGGCGTCGTCGACCACGATGCCGATCGCGAGCGAGAGGCCGAGCAGGGTGAATGCATTGAGGGTAAAGCCCAAGGCGTAGAGGGCCATGAAGGTCCCGATGATGGAGGTCGGGATGGCCAGGATCACGTTCAGGGTCGCGGTCCAAGAGCCGAGAAACAGCCACATCACCGCGGCCGTGAGGAGCGCCGAGAGAAGAAGCGTGAAATCGAGCTCGCCGATGGCTTCTTCGATG
>DATJFU010000363.1:0-2269 GCA_035495495.1 Bdellovibrionota bacterium | reverse complement strand
ATCAGGACGCCACCGGCGAGTTCCACCATGTCCTTGTAACCGTAGCCCACTTCGTTCTCGCCTTCATGCGGGACCGTCGAGGGATCCGTGTAGATCACGGCGCCCACGACGAGGGGCATGCCGCCTTTCAGGGCCCTGAGCTTGTTGACGACGAGCTCGGCGGTGATGTCTTCGTGGTGCTGAGGGGTGACCACGACGCCGTCCACCTCGTGAGGGGGAGCGACCCGCGAGCAATCATGGGCGTGGGCGGTGCCCTCCAGGCCGTCGGGGTCCGCCACGGGCGTCACGCCCTCCGGGTAGACGGCGCAGATATCGTTCTCGTCCGACACAAAGACCACCGCGAGGGCGGCATCGTCGCGAAAGAATCCCAGCGACTTGGCCAGAGCCATGCGGTTGTCGTCCATCGCCCGGTTGATAGAGACCATGCCCTCTTCGCCGCCGTCGGACGCGTGGTCCCCAGGCATGGCCATGGTGAGGGTATCGTGGAGCTGCGAACGGATCGTGGGAAGGTCCATGGTCTGTGAGTCGAGTACGTAGGGGTTGCTGCCCTTGCGATACAGCTTGCCGCTCCAGCTCGAGCCCGCGCTGTGACCGGTCATGACACCGATTCGGTAGTCCACGTTCGAGGGCAGGGCCGCGACGAACGCGTCGATCCCGTCGGCCACCGCTCCGCGCTCATCCGACAAGGACTCCGAAGTGTCCGTCACGAAGAGCAGGTCGATCTTGCGCGTGACATGGGCCTCAGGCTGCACAAAGTGCTGCTGATAGCAGGCCGGCTCGGGGGCCGGGGGCGGCGTGGTGGCGGGCGGCTCGCTAAAGGCGGTGTCGATCGCCGCTTGTTCGGTCGGGGTCACCTCGCAGGCCGCGAGGCCGGCGCCCAACGTTCCCATGAGGAGCGTCGCTTTGAGGCACGCTTTAAGATTCCGGTTAGCCATAAAATATTAACTCACCTTCTCATTGTTAATTATATATAACAATCAGGCCCTGAGTCCAGAAAAAGATAAGTGAATTAATTCAGAAACATAGCCGTGTTACCGGCGGCACTGGGGGTTGCGGCCGGCGGCATGAGCCTTCGCGGCGTGCTCTTCGGCGTCAGCCTCCCAAGACCGGATCTGATCGATCCGGCGAGAGTTGGACGGGTGGGTCGAGGCAAATTCGGGCGGCTGGCCTCCCCCTGCCTTGGACATGTTCTGCCAGAGGGTCACGGCCTGAGTGGGATCAAAGCCGGCGTCGGCCATGAGCTGCAGGCCGATGTGGTCCGCCTCGCTCTCGTCGTCGCGGCTGAAGGGCAGGATCACCCCGAACTGCGCGACACCCATCGCGCCCACCATGATGAGCTGCTGACTGCGCGAGAGCTTGCCGCTCTTGCCCGCGAGGATGGCCTCGAGACCCGTGAGGCCGAGCTGAGTCACGAGCTGGTCGCTGGCCCGCTCGCTTCCGTGCCTCGCGAGCACGTGCCCCACCTCGTGGCCCAGGACCGTCGCGAGCTGGTCTTGGGTGTTCGCCACGGGGAGGATTCCCGTGTACACGCCGATCTTTCCACCCGGCAGGGCGAACGCGTTCACCTCTTTGCTGTCAAAAACGACGATCTCCCAGTTTTTGACCCCGGCGGTGTCCTTGCCCTGGGTCGAGCCCACGATCGCGTTGGCGACGCACTTCACGTACGCGTTGGTCGCGGGATCATGATCGACGGGGGTTTGGCTCTTCAGGTCCTGAAACGCCTGCGCGCCCTGGGAATTCATCATGCTGTCAGGCAGAAACTGAAGGCGGTTGCGTCCGGTCGGGCTGGTGGAACAGGCCGCCAAAACCACCACGAGGATCGGAGCGAGAAAGGAGCGGATCCGAAAGGTCTGTGACCTTGGGTGCCCCATGGATTTTCCCTAGGCCGAGACCACTTCTTTCACTTCGGGGACCAGGGCGCGGAGGCGCGTCTCAATGCCCATCTTGAGAGTCTGGGTCGAGCTCGGGCAGCCCGAGCAGGAGCCTTTCATCTGAAGATAGACGACGCCGTCTTCAAACCGGTCAAACGCGATGTCGCCGCCGTCCATCGCCACGGCGGGACGGATTTCGGCATCCAGGATCTGACGGATGCGGCTCTCGATTTCGCCGCCGAGGACCGATGCCCGGTTCACGGGCTTCTCGGCTTCCCAACCCACGAGCACGGGCTCGCCCGCCTTGAGGTGCGACTCGATGATCTGGGCCGCGCCCCGGTGAACCAGGTCCCAATCGCCGTTTTCGGCCTTGGTGACCGTCACAAAGTCCCGGCCCA
>DATJFU010000362.1:0-3704 GCA_035495495.1 Bdellovibrionota bacterium | reverse complement strand
GACCTTCCGCCCCTCTCAGGTATTGCGCGCGGAGGTGAACACCTCCCTCGAGGGCAAGCCCATCCAGCCCGATTCGATTCGGCGCCGTGCGTCCAAGGACGACGACGATGAGGACGAAGAGTGAGCGGAGACTTTGACGGTCCCACGCTGGAGGGCGCGGAGAGCGACCTTCAGCCCATCCAAGACGGCCGTGGGGCCGCCCCGCAGGCGGAGATGGAAGTCGTCCTCCCCTCCACCGCGCCCGACAAACCCATCGAGATTCCCGACCGTACGTTCTTTCGTATCGGCGACGTCGCCGATCTCGTGGGGGTGAAGCCCTACGTGCTGAGGTACTGGGAATCCGAGTTCCCCATGATCTCCCCGGAGAAGTCCACGACCGGCCAGCGGGTGTACCGCCGCACGGACGTCGAGACCCTGCTCCTCATCAAGCATCTGCTCTATCAAGAACGCTACTCGATCGAGGGCGCCCGCAAGCGCCTCCGTGAACTTCGCCGCGACGGCCAGCTCCGGACCTTCAAGCGCGATCGCGTGCTCGGGGGAGAGGAACACCTGGCCCGCCGCGAGCGCTTGCAGCGCCTGCGGGACCAGCTCCAAGAGCTGCACCAGATGGTGCGGCAGCCCCTTCACGATCTGTTCAAGCTTTGAAGCCGACCCGCTTGAGAAACTGAGAAACCGTCTGGCCAAAGAGCTCGGGCTCTTCTTGAGCGGGGTAGTGCCCACTCTTTTCAAAGACGGCGTTCTCGGTCTTGCTGAAGAGCTGTTTGACGGCGGCACCCACCGCCGTGCCCATGGCCATGCGCCCGCCCACGGCCAGAGCCGGAAGAGCGGACGGGCGCCGGGCGATCTGGCCAAAGAAGGCCGAGTCCCGGGCATGGGTACGGTAATAATCCAGGAGGATCGGCAACCGCGCCGGATCGGAGTAGGCCTGCAGGAAGGCCGCGAGATCCGAAGGATCCGTGGACTTTGGATCGGCCCGAAGCTTTTGAAAGAATCGAAAGTATTCGGCCATGTGTGAGGAGATGAGCGTCTCGGCCAAGGGCTTCTGGCGGTGAAAGGCTCCGTGCCAGGAGGGGTACCGGGACGCGCCCGGCTCGGGCAGCGGAGCGGTGATTCCCGGCGGGATCTCCTCTTCGACCACCACGGCGGCGACCCGTTCGGAGAGGGTGGCCAAGGCCACGGCCACTGAACCTCCCCAATCGTGCCCGATCACCGCAAAGCGGGCTTCGCGGCCGATGAGCGTTTCGAGCACCTGAAGGATCTCGCGGGCAAGATTCTCTTTCTCGAAGTTTCCGTCGGCCGCCACGCTTGCGCCCAGGCCGCGGAGATCGATGCACACGGTGGCAAGCCCGGGCGCGCAGATCACCGGAACCGCGCGGCGCCAATGGATGGAGGTCACCGGCCAACCGTGCAGAAGGACCACGGGGGGACCTTCGCCCCTGACCCAGGCCGTGTAGGTACACCCCGCATGGGTCAAGGTTCTGGCCGAGCCGAGGGCGTGGGACATGCCCCAGTCAACCACGGGGCCGGAGGCCTGTCGACCCGGGCACCCGCATTTGCTCAGCCCTTGAGGCGGGCCGAGACCTCAGCGGCGATGGCCAGCACCCCGGCCGAGGGCGCTCCCCAGATCTCTTCGAGATGGCGGGTGGTGGAATCCAGATCGGCCCGGGCGGACGCGAGGATGTCCTCGCGCTTTCCGTGCGCAAAGATGTTGTTGCCGCGCTCCTTGGCGGTCTCGTGGGCCGCGTCCTCGAGGTCGTCGGCCACCTGAAACGCGGAACCCAAGGCATCCGCGAAGGCGATGATCGACTGGCCCCCGTCCCCTTCGGCGGCCACCTCGGCCAGGTCCTTGGGGACGAGGAGAGCCGCCTTGAAGAGAGCTCCGGTCTTGGCCGCATGCATGAGCCTCAGCGGCGCGAGACCGTCCTTGGGCTTGATGAGCATCTCCATGGCCTGACCCCCGGTAACTCCCACGGGGCCGACCGCGTCGGCAAATCGGTTGACCGCGGCGCTGAATCCCATGGGCTGGACATGGGGGGCCGTCGAAAAGAAGGTCTTGAACCCGAGGGCCATGAGTCCGTCGCCCGCGAGGAGGGCCAACGCCTCGCCAAATTTCTTGTGGCAGGACGGCTGTCCGCGCCGAGTATCCGCGTTGTCCATGCAGGGCAGATCGTCGTGGATCAGCGTAAAGCAGTGGATCATCTCCAGGGCCATGGCGGCCGGCAGGGCCGCCGCCGGCGAGAGACCCACCATCTCGGACGTCGCGAGCGTCAGGCGCGGACGGATGCGTTTGCCTGGCAGGAGCAGGCTGTAGCGCATGGCCTCGACCAGGTTCACGGGGGCACCGGTGGTATCCGGATCCGCGTGGGCCAGAAGGGCGTCTTCTAGGTGACGGTCAAAATCGTCGATCATTTGTGTTGCACCGGGACCGGCACCGGCGCCTGCAGCGATCCAGAGATGTCGTAGGCGTACGAGCCGTCGGCCTGTTTGCCGGGGTTGACGAATCCGATGACCAGCGGCCCCAACGCCTGCAGAATGCGGTCCGAAAGCGAGAACCGCGCTCCGACCTTGAGCTGGCTCCCCATCAAGAACTTCTGCAGGGCGATCTCGCCGGTGAGGGTGGCCGTGAGGTCGTCCGGCGGCTTGCGTTTGGGATCACCCAGGCGGACCTCGCGGAGATCGACCTTTCCGTTGGCGATCTTGAACTTGATCTCCGACGTCGAGACGCCGACCTCCGGAAGCTTGAAGATGACCACGTTCTGCGGCGGAAGCTCCAAGTGGGCGATCTTGACGTCGCCCTTTCCGTTCCACGAAGGAGGGTTGTTCAGGTCCCCATCCAGTTCCACGAATCCGTTGATGATGCCTTTGGCGGGCACTCCGGCGGCCGCCTCGGCGATGCCCGTCTTGCCGATGTCGACGTCGTCAAAATCGACCTCAAAATCCGCCACCGTGTCCTTGAGCGAGAAGCCGACGCTGATCTCGCTCTTGCCCTTCTCGGCGTCGATGGACCCGGCCACCTTGCCGAACATGAGAGCGGTCAAGCTCGGAGCGACGAGGAGCCGGTCCAGACGAACCGCTTTGCCGGTTTTGACGAAGTTCACCGAGACGTCCCGCATCGTGTAGCGCAGCCCGCGCCAGACGGAGAGAGACGCGTCCTGCGAGGTCACGCTGATGCCCTGGGGGGCGAGGGCGGCGTTGACCTGGCCCTGGATCAGGGCCTTGATCCTGGCCTCCGGAAACTTGAGAAACGTGAAAAAAGCCAGGCTGCCGAAGAAAACGAGAACCCAGAACGCGCGCGACGAGGCCTTTCTCAGGCGGGCAATGAAGCCCGGAGCCTGAATCTCTTGAGTGGTCTCAATGGTGTTCTCTGGGCTTGGGGGTGTCATTGTCGTCTTCTTTCTTGAGCGCGAACGAGGAGATGTCCAACGACGCGTTCAGGTAACCCTCGTTGCCGTCGGTCTCGATCTTGAGGTTCTTGAGCTTGACCGGCTGATCGCCGTTCTCGACGTAGTAGGCGAACTGGGTCAGCTGACGGACGTTGATCCTCTTGAGCTGAAGCTCGTACATGGACTCGGTCGTGCTGGTGCCGGGGTTTCCCTTCTTCTCGGGGGACACCGATACGGCGCCCGGATCCATCCCTGCCGTGGTCGCCTTGCCCTTGAAGTAGGCGGGCCAGTTGGGTTGGACGTCGGCGGCCGCGGGATGGT
>DATJFU010000361.1:0-4459 GCA_035495495.1 Bdellovibrionota bacterium | reverse complement strand
GTTTTGCCGGCGAAGCTTGGCGACCCGGTCCGGAAAGGCCGTGAGGAGCGCGCGGGCCAGGTCACCATCGAGGGTGCTCCCGGGCCGCGGGGCGCCGGCCAAGTCCGAGAGAGCGCGCTCGGCGGTGAGGGCCCGCTCGATGCGCTCCTGGAGGCGCGTGCCCGCAAACCCCAGGCCCCCGGTCTTCCACGCACGGACGGCGTCGTCCAAGAAATCGACCCGTTCGGCCCTGAGCTCGGAGAGAAACGCCGCGACCGCCGCCGCCTCGGGCCCACGGCCGAGACGGGCGCCGTCGATTGCCAGGCGCGCGAGCCGGGGGGGGATGCCCAGGTCGGCCATGCGGCGGCCCATGCCGGTGGGGCGGCCGTCGGATTCGACCGCGCCCAAGAGGTAGAGCAGCTTCTCGGCGGCTTCGATCGCGCCGGGGCCGGGGGCTTCGAACCACTCAAAATCGGCGGCGCGGCCGACTCCTAAGCCCGGCACCAAGAAGCAGAGCTCGAGGAGCGTCTGCGCGAGATCGGCGCGGCGGATCTCCGGCGTCTCAAACGGCGGCCGCGTCGAGAAATCATGCTGGGTGTAGAGGCGCATGCAGCGGCCCGGGGCCATGCGGCCCGCGCGCCCCGCGCGCTGGACGGCCGAAGCCCGGCTCACGGGCCGGAGCCTCAAGGCCGGGAGCCCCGACCACCACGAAAACGATGCGACCCGGGCGAGGCCTGAGTCGATCACCGTGCGCACGCCCGGGATGGTGACCGAAGTCTCGGCGACGTTGGTCGAGAGGATGATCTTCTGTCTCTTGTTGGGGCCGACCGCGCGGTCCTGTTCGTCTCGGGTGAGGTCCCCGTGGAGCGGCAGCACGAGCGCGTCCAATTCTGAAACTCTGTCCGCGTCGCGCAGCGCGGACTCGCAGCGGCGGATCTCCCCCATGCCGGGCAGAAAAACGAGAAGGTCGCCCGCGTCCTCGCGCCCCAGCGCCGTGAGCGCAGCGCGCTTGACCTGGACTTCGAGGGGGAGGTCGACGGCTTTTGGGACGTGCTCGACTTCGACCGGAAACACGCGGCCCGCCACCTTGAGCGACGGGCAGCCGCCCAGGTAGGCGGAGACGCTTTCGATATCGATGGTCGCCGACATGACGACGAGCTTGAGGTCGGGGCGCGTCGTTTTTTGGAGGCGCCTGAGGGCCGCGAGGGCCACGTCGCCCACCAGATGGCGTTCGTGGAACTCGTCCACCACCACGGCCGCGACCCGGGAGAGCGAGGGGTCGCCCAGGAGACGGCGGGTGAGGAGGCCCTCGGTCAAGAACCGTAGGCGCGTGCGGGGACCCTCGACCTTCTCGAAGCGAAACTGGTACCCGACGGTCTGTCCGGGGGCCTCGCCCAGCTCATGGGCGACCCGCATGGCCGCCAATTTTGCCGCAAGGCGTCGTGGTTCGAGGACCAGTACCTCTTTGTCGCCGCACCAGGTCGCCCGGAGCAGGGCCGGCGGCACGCGCGTGGTTTTGCCCGCGCCAGGCTCGGCCTGCAGAACCAAAGAGGAATTTCGTTCGAGTAAGGTGAGAATCTCATGGAGTGACGTGTCAATTGGAAGGCGTTCCACCGCTGTTTTTATTACCTGCTTTTACGGTCCAGTGCTACGTTTCGCGGCGGAATGGTGTCTCGTCTGTCTCTGAGGATCCGCGGGGGGCTCAGACGGCTGGATGGGTGGATCTTGGAGCGGCTCGATAGCAGCCTGTCTCCAGACCTCCGTGTCCGCTACCTGTTTGCACTCCTAACGATCGCCGTAGTCGCCACGGCGGGGCAGGCCCTCGTCCAGCTCACGCTCGTCGGCCAGGCCAAGGATTACAACAAGGTACGCCTGGCCGAGCGCCAGGCCGTGCTCAGCGAGGAGTTTGGCAAGGCCGTGGTCATCCTGCGGCTCAGTGCCGGCGAAGCCGCCTATGAGCTGCAGCTGGCCCGGACCGACGGGCTTTTTAGGCAGCTCGTGCAAAATCACCGCATGCTGGAGCTCGGGGACCGCGAGCAGGAGATCGCCGCGCCCGAGTCCCTCGATGACCTGGAGCTCTTTGCGAGCGCGGCCCGGGAGTTCAGAAACCTGGTCGTGGGCTACCAGCTCATGCCGAGAGAGGGCTGGATGGCCGACGCCGAAGAAGAGCTTCTGCGCCTGGCCGCCCAACGCGTGAACGCGTCGGAGAGCAACTATCGCCACGGATTGGACCGGCTGACGCTCAATTACATGCACGAGCTCAGGGCCCAGATGAATTGGGTCCGAGGCATGGAGATCGCGCTTCTGGTCCTGACCCTCATCATCCTGGGGGTCGAGGCCCTGTATGTCTTCAGGCCAGCGGTCGCCCGAATGCTGGGCGCGCTTCAGGCCCGCTCGGATTTCTTGAGCCGCGTCGGCCACGAGATCCGCAACCCCATGAATTCCATTTTGGGAATGTCGGACCTTCTGGGTCGCACGCCCCTCACGGGGCAGCAGGAACGGTACCTGGGCGTGCTGAATCGTTCGGCCCACGGCCTCGTGGACCTGCTCAACCACATCCTGGACTACAGCTCGCTCGAGAGCGGGCGGGTGATCCTGGAGAGCATCACCTTTGAACTCGAGCGTGTGATCGAGCGCGTGGCCGAGCTCGCGGCCCTGTCCGCCGACGAGAAAGGCCTGACCCTCGTGGTGGACCTGGGGCCGCGTCTCCCGGTCAAGGTGAAGGGCGATCCCCTGCGCCTGCAGCAGATCCTGGCCAACCTCACCGGAAACGCCATCAAGTTCACGCAGCAAGGCGAGGTGCGGGTGGTTGCCCGCGTGGTCGACGGCGCCTCAAGCGGCCGCGCGCGCCTCGAGTTCAGGATCTGCGACACGGGCATCGGCATCGACCCGGGCAGTTTGCGGCGGATCTTTGAGGGTTTTGTGCAGGAGGACTCCTCGATCCGCAGGCGCTTTGGCGGGTCTGGGCTCGGCCTGAGCATTTCCCAGGATCTGGTGCGCCTCATGGGCGGGGCCATCGACATCGTTTCTGAAAAGGGCAAAGGCAGCACGTTTCGGTTTCAGATCGATCTGCCGGTGGTCGAAACCGAGGGTGCCGTCCGCACCCTGGGCGACGAGGTGGCCGGCATGGAGCTGGCCGGGACTCGGATCGTGGCCGCGGCCCCGCCACGCATGCGCCCGGTGCTCGAGCCCCTCGAAAAGCTCGGCGTGAACTGGGTTCGGATGATCTGGGATTGGATCGACGAACCAGGGGCGGTACCCGCGTTCTCGAGCGGGGCCATCGGCCTGACCTCGTTCGAGCGGCTCGATGAGTTTAACCGCGCGGGTTGGCCCGCGGAGCGGGTCCTCGTCCTCACCCGTCCGACGGCGCCACCGGCTTTGCTCGAGGACCTCGGGCGGAGGGGTTATCGGCAGATCCTTCTTCCACCCCGCCCGAGCGAGTTCTTCACCGCGTGCCGGGCGGCGGCGCGGGGCGAGGCCGTGCCCGCGCAGACTTCCGCGGTGGCCGCGCCAGTACTCGCGCTCGCGCCTCCTCAGGCTGACGTCATCTCGCTCAAGAAGGGTGTCCAGAAGCAAGTTCTCGTGGTGGATGACTCGCCCGAAAATCGCCTCGTGATCGAATCGTTTCTCGAAGGATTGCCCTGCCGATCCGTCTCGGTCACGAGCGGAGAAGAGGCGGTCGAGACCTGCCGCCAGCATCGCTTTGACCTGATCCTGATGGACATCCACATGCCGGGGATGGACGGGTACGCGACCACCCGGGCTCTGCGTGAGATGGAGAGGCGCGAGGGCCGCAAGCCCGCCCAGATCGTGGCGGTCACCGCACATAGCGAAGGGCAGGGGACGGCGGGGTTCAAGGCCCGCGGCTTTGACGACTACCTCCCCAAGCCCATCGATGCCCGGGCGCTCGGGATGCTCGTTCGCGTCGCGGATCCCAGGACTCTGCGTGAGCCCGTGCGCCGCCTCGCGGATAGGGTCAAGCTCATGGCCCCCGATTATCTTCGCGACCGCTCGGCCGAACTCGAGGCCGTCGCCCCCACCGACCTGGGCCGGGTCGGGACGCTTGCCCACCGGATCAAGGGCAACGCCCGCACCTTTGGCTTTGCGCCCTTGGGTGAGATGGGCGCCGAGCTCGAAGAAGCCGCCCGCCAGGGCAACATGCCGGCGGTCGAAGCCGGCCTCACGCGGATGCGGGAGTACTTGCGGAAGGAACTTTCTGCGGAGAAGACGCCGTCGTGAGTCCGCGGTTGGATTCGACCCCGTACTCGCGCTCCTTGCGGTAGAGCGTCTTGCGGTTGACCCCCAGAATCTGCGCCGCCTCTTCTTTGCGGCCCTGCGTGTGCGCGAGCACGTATCCGATGTAGTGGCGCTCGAGCTCGGCCAAGGTGGGCAGCCTGGCAAAAAGGTCGTCGAGTTGGGAACTCTCGCCCGCGCCACCGTCCACCGAGATGTCGTTTTCTTCGACCAGGGAGTCGCGGCA
>DATJFU010000360.1:0-7106 GCA_035495495.1 Bdellovibrionota bacterium | reverse complement strand
ACCCGATGGGTCCCAGACGCACCGGCCCGAAGGTCAGCGGAAACACGAGTGCCGCGCCGAGAACGAGAAACAGGAATCCCGGCTTCAGCAAAAAGAAGTCGGCCCCGTAGACGAACATGGCCCGAAGGTTGATCCACGCCGCTTTCCAAGGCGAGAACCATCCCTCACGGCGGTGATGGCTCTGGCGCCCTTCTGGATCCTTGAGAAAATGGATGGGGACCTCGGCGATCTTGAGGTTCATCCGAACGGACTTGAGCACCATCTCGGAGGCGTACTCCCAGGACTGGGACTGGAGATCCATTCGCTTGAAGGCCTCGAGGGTGATGCCCCTCATGCCGCAGTGGATGTCCGAGAAGCGGCTGCCGAAGATCCGGTTGAGGATCCAGGTCGTCACCGGCGTGCCCAGGTACTGGTGAAGGGGCGGCATGGAGCCCGGGTCGATGATCCCGCGGAACCGGGATCCCATGACGTACTCGGCGCCGTCACGAAACTCGCGCACGAAATCGGAGAGCTTGCGAAAGTCGTAGGTGCAGTCGCAGTCACCCAGCACCAGGTACTTGCCACGCACGAACGGGAGCGCGTCGATGTACGCGCGGCCCAGCCCCCGCTTGGGTGCCTTGAGCACCCGGGCGCCACGGGCGAGCGCGATCTCCGCGGTGCGGTCCGAAGAGCTGTCCACGATGAGGATCTCTCCGCGGACACCCGCCTCTTTGAGGCCCGCGTGACACCAATCGATGAACTGCCCGATCGTGATTTCTTCGTTCAGGGCCGGGATGACGATGGAGATCTCGGGATCGGCCACGTCGCCGGCGGGCACGCGCAGCTCAAGCCCGGCAGGGGCGCCTGCCTTGACCGCGGGGACGGCTTCACGGGTCGTCATGCTCAGGCCTTCAGTCATCTCTAGATTCAATTGACCACCTTGGTTCCTTCAAAGTCGAAGTCGAACCGGAGCTCCCGCAGCCCCTCCGACGCCATGGCCTTGCGCAGCCGGGCGGGCTCGGGGCTATAAAACATGAGAAAGCCGCCGCCGCCCGCGCCGATGAGCTTGCCGCCCAGCGCGCCCGCATCGAGGCCCGCGCGGTACCAGCGGTCGATCTCGCCGTTGCTCATCTTCTGCGAACGCTTCTTCTTGTGCTCCCAGTGCTCGTGCATGAGGCCCGCGAACCCATCGAGGTTTCCGGCCTTGAGGTAATCCATGCTCCTGTAGCCCATCTCCTTGACGTAGTGGAGGTGGTCAGTGATGCCCTGGTCGTCCTGCTGGCTCTTCTTGTCCTGTTCCTTGAGGATGGCCGACGCGTCGCGGGTGAAGCCGGTCGAAAAGAGAAGCAGGTTATCGCTCAGCTGGTTGAGGGTAGCCTCCGAGATCGGGAGCGGCGTCACGTCGACCGTGTCGTCCGCGTTGAACTGAAAACAGGTCAGCCCGCCAAAGGCCGCGATGTACTGGTCCTGCTTGCCGATGGGCTCCTTGAGCCTATCCAGCTCGATCTCACAGGCCATCCGCGCGATCTGCTCGGGGGTCGAGATGTTCTTCTTGAAGTACTTACCCGCCTTGAGGAGGGCCGTAGTGAAGCTCCCCGACGAACCCAGGCCGGTGCCCGCGGGCACGTCGGCGAACGTCGTGATCTCGAGGTTGGGCTCGTGGAGGTCCAGCATGCTCAGGGCCTCGCGAAAGATCGGGTGGCGAATCTCGCTCACCGCGTTCACCTTCTCGATCTCCGAGTAGCGGAGCATCATGCGGTCGGCGAACGTCCGCTGCATGATGACGTAGACGTACTTGTCGATGCCCGCGGCGATCAAGAAGCCGCCGTGCTTTCGATAATATGAAGGCAGATCCGTTCCGCCGCCGCCGAGAGTGATCCGCAAAGGGCTGCGCGCGATGATCAAAGGCTGATCCTCCCCGTTCTGATCTCCGGGAGCATCGCCCGGAGAGAATCCTCGATGGCCTGGGCGCAGCCGCGCTGGCACTTCCACCCCAAGGATTGCATGCGGTCGGTGTTGAGGCGGACGACGGGCACATCGCCCTTCCAACCACGGTCGCCGCCCGCGTACTCGAACTTGACCTCGGACGGGCTCAGTCCCAGGACGCGGATCGCGGCCAGGGCGATCTCCGTGACGGTGATGTAATCCCCCGTCGCCACGTTGTAGGTCTGAAAGGGCAGCTTCTCGGAGTCGTGGGCCTTCAGGACGGCCGCGACCACGTCATAGACGTGGATGTAGGATTTGCTTTGCTTGCCGTCGCCCAGGATGGCCAGGCGACCCGGCTCCTTGGAGAGGCGCCTCAAGAAGTCGAATCCGACGCCATGGGTTTGCCGCGGTCCCACGACGTTTCCGAAACGGAATGCACGGCCCTTTAGACCGAACATGTGGCAGTAGCTGGCGATCAAGGACTCGCCAAAGAGCTTGCTCGCCCCGTAGGTCGAGACGGGAATGAGAGGACCGTGGTCCTCCTGAGCCTCGAGGCTGCCCAGCTCGCCGTAGACGCCGCTGCCTGAGGCGTAAAGAATGGTCCCCGTGCCCGTCTCGCGCATGGCTTCGACCACGTTCTGGGTCAGGTAAGACCCTTCCCAGAAGTCGATGGCGGGCTCGCGCACGGCGCGCGCGATGTCCGGATTCGACGCCAGGTGAATCACCGTCGTATGCCCCGCCATCGCGGCCTTGAGCACGGGCAGATCCTTGACGTCGCCGCGGACGATCTTGAAGCGCGGATCGCTGCGGTGCCGCTCCAGGTGCCATTCGCGGCCAGAGCTGAAGTTGTCGAACACGGTCACGGCCGCCGCGTGGTCCGAGTCCAGAAGGGTGTCGGCAAAGTGGCTCCCGATGAACCCGGCGCCGCCGACGATGAAGTAACGTTCACCCGCCTTCATGTCAGGCCCGTCCCGCGGCCGCCCCCGCCACGGTCTCCCATTTGGTCTCGCTCTTCTTGAGGGCCGGGTGGCTGACGAGCAGGTGCCAGACGACCGCGCACAGGCCCTCGGTATGGGGCGTGATGCGATCGGTTGAAACCGTGGGGATCACGACGCAAGCATCGGCGACGGTCTTGGTGTATCCGCCGTCCTTGCCCACGATGCCAAAGATCGAGGCGCCCACCTGCTTGGCGAGCTCCAGGGACCGCACCAGGTTCACGGAGACGTTCTTTTCGCGGTTGCCGCCGCCCACGGAGAAGACCAGGAGGCCGTCGCCCGCGCGGAGCCGCGAGCCGCGGAGCCATTCGGCGAAGCAGGACTCCCAGCCCTCGTCGTTGATGCGCGCCGTGAGCTCCGACACGTTGTCGGTGGGTGCGTAGGCCTCGAACCCGCAGATCTTGCGAAAGTCGTTGACCGCGTGCCCCGCATGGCCCGCCGAACCACCCACTCCCAGGATGAACAGACGGCCGGTCCCGCGCACTCGGGCGAGCCCTTGGGCGACTTCCTCGACGGCGCCCATGTCCATCTTCTGGATGGCCTGGACGGTCTCCGAAAGAAAAGTATCGGTGAAAGAGCTCATAGCTGAAAACCCGCCTTCTCCGCGTCGTTCTTGAACATCTCAACGGTTTCGCGGCTGAATTCACGCAGGTCTTTGTTCAGAAACGCCAGCTTCTTGGAGATGTCCGGCGTGACGGTGATGATATCGCAGCCGATCTCGTCGGCCTGGACCACGTTCAAGACCTCACGGGGGCTGGCCCAAAGAAGTTCGATCGAGGGATCAGCGGCCCGGCAGATCGCGAGGGCCTGGCGCATGTGGGGTACGGGATCACGTCCAGTGTCCGCGATGCGTCCCGCGAAGACGGAGATCACGCTCGCGGGGCCGCCCTTCAGCGCCTCGGCCACCGACCGCACCTGTTCGAGATCAAAGACCGCCGTCACGTTCTGCTTGATCCGCATGCCGGCGAGCTCGCGGATGAGGCCGTACGAAGCCTCGCCCTGGGTGTTCATGACCGGAATCTTGACGTAGACGTTCTCGCCCCACGAAGCGAGCTCCTGCGCCTGCTTGCGCATGCCCGCGAAGTCGTCCGCGATGACCTCGAACGAGATGGGCTTGCTCTTGATCTCCGAAAGGACCTTGCGGCAGAACTCCCGGTAATCCTTTACGCCCGACTTCTGCATCAGCGTCGGGTTGGTCGTGAGTCCCGAGATCTCGGGGCGCTTGGCGAGGGCGACCATCTCGTCGAGGTTGGCGCCGTCGGTGAAGATCTTTACCCTCTTGATCTCGACTTTCATCGTCTCTCCAGCAAATGGTCTACAAAATCAGAAAGGCTCTCGACTCTCACGTCAGGTTCGGCTCCCAACTCTTTGAGAGTTTTGCAGATATCACACTTGAGGGGCCCCAGAAACGCGGTATTGAGCCCTGCCGCCCTGCCCGCTTGGACATCCGTCACCCCGTCCCCCACCATCCACGAAGTCGCGGGGTCCGCGCCCGGAACCTGGGCCAACGCTTGCTTGAGCATTTTGGGCGAGGGCTTGCGGCAGTCGCACCCGACTTCGGAGCGGTGGAAACAGATCAGGGACCCCTCGATCCGCACCCCGGGCAGACTCACTTGCTCAACAATCGTCTGGTGGGTCGCCTCGAGGTTGGCCCGCGTGGTCTTGCCCTTGGCCGCCGCCGGCTGATTGCTGGCGATAAAGAGGTGAAAACCCGCCTCAGTGAGGCGTTTAAGCGCCTCCGGGACGCCCGGAAGGATCCTGACCTGCGCCGGAACCATGGGGCTGTCGATGGTCCCCTGCTCGGGGTCCACCACCACGGCGTTCAGAACGCCGTCCCGGTCCAGGATCACCAGTCGATTGGATTTGCCTTCACCCACGATTCAAAGTCCCTCAGGCCCTCAAGAGATCCGATCTCAAAGAACCTATCGTGCACCTCGTATCCCGTCACTTGGCCTTTGGTGCTGAGGGAGAAGAAAAGTTCGGCCAGGTCCCAGGGTTCGGCCTTTTTATCCAAGCCGGAGATGACGCTATCCGTCAGGATGGAGAGACCGTAGTCGATATGGGAGGGCATCTTGCCCTGCCAAGTGCGCAGGGACTTGTCATAGAGAACCTTGCCGTTCTTGAGCTCGGCGTTTCCACGATCCCAGCGGCCCTCATTCTTGAGAACCGTCATGAGCGCCGGTGTACCCGCGGCCTCAAAGGTCTCCCAGATGGGAGCGAGCTTCACCGGCAAGAAGGAGTCCCCGTAGAGGACGCAGAACGCGGGCGCCAGGAGTCCCAGCTCATGCGCGAGTGAGAGCGCGCCTCCAGTGCCCTTGAGGTGGGTCCCCTCCTCCGCGTAGCGCACCCGCAGATTCCACCTCGAGCCGTCCCCCACGAAGGCACGGATCTGATCGCCCAGGTGACCGATGCTGTAGATGACGTCCGTGGCTCCCTGACGGCTCAGCCAGCCGAGCTGGTAATCGGCAAAGGGCCGGCCCGCCACGGGGATGAGATTCTTGGGGACATCGGAATGGGCGGAGGCGATGCGGGTGCCCTTGCCCCCCGCCAGGATCACGACCTGCATTCAGTACACCTTGGGATCCCTTGCCGAGCCGACGGCCAGCGCCCTCACGAGCCGCGTGATCTCGCGCTGTTGCTGGTGGTAACGCACGCGCGAGAGGATCGCCTCGCGAAACAGCCAGACCACCAGGGGGTAGATGATCAGGTCGACGCCCCTGCCCACGCCCACGGCGGCGGCGGCCCGGTTAAAGCCGTCGGGATTGAGGGCGAGCAAGAACACGCCCGTGAAGCCGGCGTACTCGAGCAGCAGGATCCGACGGGATTCGCGCTTGGTCGAGACCCAGTCCACCGCTCCCATAACCACCGAAAGGCCGAGAACCAAGAACGCCAGAATCATCGAATCCACCACCCGCGCAGCAGATCCACCAGGATCCGGAGGGCCTCGGAGTTGCGCTGTCCCCCTTGAAGGGACTCCTCGCTGTATCGAATCCTCACCGGCGCCTCGCCGTACTTGAGGCCGTTTCTGCGCACTAACGTCTTGAACTCCGTGGCGTGGGCCATGCGGTCCTGGGTGAGCTCGATCCGCCCGGCGGCGGTGCGGTCAAACAGCCGCAGGCCGTTATGGGCGTCGCCCAGATCCAGCCCCGTCAGCGCGCGCTCAAAGGCCGTGGCGAGAAAGAGCAGACCCCGTCTCGAGGCGGGAATCCCCGTTCCGCCGGCCGCGACCGCCTCAAAGCGGTTGCCAAAGACGATGTTCAGCCGCTGCGTGACGAGTTTCTCGTAAAGGCGACCGATGTCGTCCGGGTCGTGCTGCCCGTCGGCGTCGAAGGTGACAAAGAAATCCGCGTTCACCCGGGGCGAGCGCGCGATCTCGAGGGCCGTCTGGAGCGCTGCGCCTTGGCCGCGGTTGACCTCATGCCTCGTGGCGACGACCTGGACGCCGAGCTCGGCGAGGCGGGCAAAATGGTGAGGCAGCTCGGTGCCGGGGGACGACGATCCGTCATCGACGAAGATCAGCGCCGGCTTCAGGCGCCAATCCGTTTCCAGCGATGAGAAAGCCTTCCCCAGCCGCTCGACAAAGTCGCGGTCCCAGGGCTGCAGGTTGTAGGCGGGGACCAGAAGGGCCAGGGTCCCGGCCGGAGCGGGCGTTGTCAGGGCCACGGGGCAGTAATACCATGCCTTTCGTGCGAGTAGCACCCCAATGGAGACTGCCTCTGGCGGTGGCGCCCTTCTTTCTGTGGGCCCACGTGCGATTTGGCCTTTGGAACGCTTCCCAGAAGAACACGGGTTTCGACGGCGGCTATTACACCGACATCGCGCAGAACGTCCGCGACCATCTGGGATTCGTGACCGACGTCTCGCCCTTTCACCAGAGCCTGCCCTATTTTCCACACCCCTCCCCTGTCTACCCGCTCTGGCCCTGGATCCTGGGGCTTCTCGGCCGCGTGTTTCCGATGGATTCGATGATCTACGTGCTGCCCCCCATCCTGGGGATCACGACCCTCGTTCTGGCGTGGAAGGTCGGGCGAGCGGCGTTTCCGCGCCTGGTCCTGAAGTGGAAGGGCGTCGAGCTCCACGGCGGCCACTTTCTGGTCATGGCTTTCGCGTTTCATCGCCTCTTTCTCGAGTCCACGGCGCGCCCCTACACCGAGGGCTTGGCCTACTCCCTTCTGTTTTGCGCGCTTCTCAGGGCCAAGCGGCTGC
>DATJFU010000359.1:0-3023 GCA_035495495.1 Bdellovibrionota bacterium | reverse complement strand
GCGCGCTGGTGCCAGAGGGTCAATGACGCGCAGAGTCGCGATGCGTACTGACGGGGCGGGCGGGCTCGCTCGGCTGGGGAGGCGGTGGCGCGGGCGCCTCGGCCGCCACGGGCATGGGATCCTCGAGGGGTGGAATCTGCGCGTCCGTCGCGTCCAGATCTTCCATGCGCTCGTCAAACTCGTCGTCCGCGCCGGGCTCGTCCGCCGTCGCCGGAGGCGCCTTCTCGAAGGCCATGGGTGACTTCCACTCCTCCTCAAATTCCTGCGGAGTGAGGCGGCCCACGATGATGAGCTTTTCCATCAAGCGACGGATCGTGACCGCCGCGTATCGGGTCAGGCGGCCGTCGCGGTAGCTCTGGCTGTAACGGATGGGGCTCGGCAGGAGCATGGCGAGAAACGCCCCCTCCTTGGTGTTGAGCGAGCCGGGGTCCTTGCCAAAGTAGTAGCGTGAGGCGGCGCCGATCCCGAAGATGCCGGGTCCCCACTCGGCGATGTTCACGTACACCTCGAGGATCCGGCCCTTGCTCAAGGCCTCTTCGAGGCGGAGCGCGATCGCGAGTTCGAGAAGTTTGCGCCAGACGGATTTTTCGTTGGAGAGGTAAACGTTCTTGGCCACCTGCTGGGTGATGGTGCTCGCGCCGCGCTTAAAACGCCCCGAGCGCACGTCCTGCTTAAAGGCGCGCTTGATCTCGTCCATGTCGTAGCCGTCATGGGTGTAGAAGTTGCCGTCCTCGCTCATGATGATCGCCGCGAGGGCCGATCTCGAGACCTCGCCCAGGTCGACCCAGGCGCCGGGGCGCCCCTGGCTCAGGCGCACATCAAAGCGTTGGGTCTCCCGGCCATGGGCATTCTTGGCGGGCGGGAGGACGTGCACGACCGGGTAATGGGTCTTGAGCAGGCCCACGTCCGGAAGCTGAGAAAAGGTGACCGCGGCGGCCACTGCCGCCACGACAAACACCAGAATCAAGAAAGCGAAAAGTGTCCGCATCGTTACGTCGTTCGCCCAAAATAATGCGGCGCGACCTTGGACACAAGGCCCGTGAAGGTTGACGACGCATGGCCCAGGGTGTATCCCCAGGACCTCAGTCATTCCATGGTGTTGGCCCGTAGCTCAGTGGGAGAGCGCTTCCTTGACACGGAAGAGGTCGCTAGTTCAATCCTAGTCGGGCCAACCATTTCTCGATCTCCCGATTCACACGCGCCGGTTCTTCGTGCTGAAGCCAATGGGAAGCCTCGTCCAAGTAAACCACCTCCGCCTTGGAGCAGCCGGCAAGGCTGGGCTCCGCAAAGGCCGCGTCGAGAAAGCGATCCTTCTTGCCCCAGATCAGCTTGAGCGGCACCTGGATGGGCACGAACTTCTGCCGGCGGCCCCGGATCGCGGCCCGGTACCAGTTGATCATGCCGCGCAAGGACCCGGGCCTGGACCAGGCCTCCGCGTAAAGATCGAGCTCTTCGGATGAGAACGTGCCTTTGCGGCTGGTCGAGCGAAGCCCACGGCGGCCGATGTCGAAATTCTTTCGCGCCATGCGGAGCTCCGGGAGCAGCGGGATTTGGAACGCGAACATGTACCAGCTCTTTCGCAGCTGGCTGCGGCTGTGCAGAAACGAGCGTTCGAGAACGTCGGGGCGCGTGCAATTGAGAATGGTCACCGAACTCAGAACTTCTGGGTGATGCGATGCAAGCCACCAGGTGACGGCGCCGCCCCAGTCGTGGCCCACGACGTGAGCCTTACCTCCGAGTTTTTGGATGAGCGCGACGATGTCGCCGCCCAGCTTGGCGTACGTGTACTCGCGCACCGCCTTGGGCCGGTCCGAGAGATTGTAGCCTCGCTGATCGGGCGCGACGACCCGGTATCCGAGGCGGGCAAAATGTGGAATCTGATTGCGCCAGCCGTACCAGAACTCAGGAAATCCGTGCAGGAGGACCAGGAGTTTGCCGTCCTTGGGACCCGCGGCCACGTAGTGCAGGCGGATGCCGTTCACGTCCGCGAAATGATGTTCGAGGACCACGCCGTCGAGCGATTCGATCATGCCCACGACAATATCCTGACACATTTTTTTTACACGGCAAGTAGATGAAATCTCACGCGCCGCAACTTCTTGACGGCGGGGATTCACGCATCGGCAAACCCTGCCTACTCTTAAAAGTATGAAAAAACATGCAGCCCTAGGGATGGGCCTGTTGTTGTGGGGGACTTTTGCGGGCCAGGTACGCGCCGACTCGCAGAAGGTGGTGGATATCAACGAAGTTCGAGCACGGATCGCTGCCGAACACGCTGGCTGGCGCGCTGGAGAATCCTGGGTCACCCGTCTTTCTCGCGACGAGGTCAAGCACCTCCTCGGTTTGAGCTACGAACCCCAGGGCACGCTGGATTTTGAAGCCGCTGGGCCCCGCGCCGCCAAGGGCGCGGTCGACTGGCGCGCCAAGGACGGCATCAACTGGCTCGGGCCGGTGATGAACCAGGGCAACTGCGGGAGCTGCGTGGCGTTTGCCACCGTGGCGACCCTCGAGGGCCAGGTGGCCATCTCGCAGGGCGCTCCCTGGCTCCGGCCCACCTTCTCGCCCGGGCAGCTCTTTGCCTGCGGCGGCGGCGGTTGTGAGTTCGGCTGGCAGCCTTCGCAGGCCGCCCAGTTCCTCAAGTCCGACGGCATCGTCGACGAGGCGTGCATGCCGTACACCTCGGGCTCGACGGGCCAGGACCAGGAGTGCAGCCAGCAGTGCGCTGACTCCGGCACCCGCAACTACAAGATCCGCGGATCGTCGGCTCCCTCGAGCTACGGCGGTTCGGCTGACAAGGTGAAGGCGGCCCTCGCTCACGGTCCTCTCGTGACGACCCTCTCGGTCTACAACGACTTTCTGACCTACGCGGGCGGCGTCTACAAGCACGTGACGGGCGCCTATGCCGGCGGTCACGCGGTCAGCCTCGTGGGTTACGACGACGCCAAGCGCGCTTGGCTCATCCGCAACAGCTGGGGCCAGGAGTGGGGCGAGAACGGCTTTGCGTGGGTGAGCTACGACGACCA
>DATJFU010000358.1:0-3113 GCA_035495495.1 Bdellovibrionota bacterium | reverse complement strand
TGGAAATCGTGTTCCCAAGGACCCGGGCGAGGCTCCTTGGCGCGCGCGCGAGCAAGGTGCCCGGCTGGCCGAGAGCAAACGGCTCTTTTACGTGGCCGTCACGCGCGCGCAGGAGCAGCTCGTGCTCGCATGTGTCCCCGTGGCGCGGGATATTCCACCCGCGCCCGAGGCGTTTGATCAGGACCATTGGCGCGCCTGGATCGAATCGGCGCCGGGCTCCCTCTCGACGGCGCTCGCCGCGCCTTGGACCGCTCCCAGGGTCACGCCCAGAAGCCCGGTCTCGACGGGCGCGGCTTTGGCCGAAACGGGCGCCCGGCCCGCCGCCGCGCCGGTCCTCTGGAGACGGGCTCGTCACAGCGTCACCGAGTGGACCCTTCTCGAGCGCTGTGCCCGCGCCTACGACTGGCGCTATCTGCACCCCGCGCCCGAGTCGCCCGCCGACCAGATCTTTGCCTCAAACGAGGGCGCGGCCGATGCCGGCGCCGCCGATTTGGGTCTGAGCGCGAGGGAGATCGGTACCCGAGTCCACGCTTGCCTCGAGCATCGCCACTGGGACGGCCTGGTCGAGCTCGAGCGCGAGACCGGAGGGGTGTTCCGTGCCGGACCGGTCGTTCAATGGGCCAGGAGTTCGCCCCTCATGGCGCCTCCGGACCTTTTGACCGAGAGCCACTCCGAGCTCGCGTTTGAGATCCCCGTCGACGGCGAGGTCCTCGTGGGCGCCATGGACCGATTGGTGCTCGAAAAGGGCGGGGCGGGAAAATGGGCGTCGGCCCACGTCATCGATTTCAAGGTGGCCAAGGCCGGGCGGTCCGCCGAGGACCTCCTCGAGGCCTACACTCCGCAGATGGAGCTCTACGCCTGGGCCACGACGCGGCTCCTGGGCTTGGCGCCCGAGCGAATGCGGGCGACCCTCGTGCATCTTTCCACGGCGGGCGTCAAAGAAGTGTCCGTGCCTCTGTCCGCGTGGGTTCGCGAGGCGAGCGGGGTTCCGGCGCCGTTGCGGCGCCGGATTGACGCCGTTCGCGCGCTTTGCGCCTCCGGTTCCGAGCCGCATGACCCGCTTAAGGTCAAAGCCACGCCCGGCCCGCACTGCGGAGTGTGTGAGTTCCGCTTGCGCTGCCCCGACGTTCGCCCTTAGACTTTTACTAAGGCCATGAAAAGCCATGGAAAACGGCTGGGCTGACCGGTAACCCGAACCCAAGGATGCGGGCTCTTGCGGAACCATCGACTCGATCGTGTGATGTGGGCGTTTCTGACTCTTCTCCTGATGCTGGCGCCGGGCTCGGCGCGCGCCGGAGATGACGAGGAGTATCGCTTTGACTGGTTGGATCCCGACAAAAAGATCTACGTGCTGCAGAACCGCCGGTACGAAAAGGTAAGCCGCGTTCTTTTGAGCGCCATGACCGGCATGGGGATCTCTAATCCCTATCGCAACAGCTGGAACGTGGACGTGCGGGGTGCCTACTACATCACCGAAAGTGTGGGAATTGAGGGGTTTTTTGGCCTAACTTCCAACACCAACAACGCCACCTTCGACGCCCTTCGTGCCGCCACGACCAACATCTTGCCCCTCGTGCGCGAGGTGCAGAGCCAGTACGGCGGCCTGCTGCACTGGGCGCCTTGGTACGCCAAAATCAACGTCTTCAATTCGGTACTTTATTTTGACTGGTACTTCACGGCGGGGGCGGGGATCACCAACTCCCGTTTCAATCACAACAGCAACCCCAACCTCACCGCGTCCTTCGTGGATGAGAGCCTCTTTACGTTCTTCGCGGGCACGGGGCACCAGTACCACCTGAGCCGGGACCTGATCGTCCGTCTGGATTTCATGGGCGGGTTCTACAACGCGCCCAACGATGTGTCTGAGAAGCACAAGGCATGGTTTTCAAACTACAACGTGAACATCGGCGTGGGGCTCCGACTGTGAAGGCAGCCGCCGCCCTCGCCATCGCTTTGGCGCTGGCGGCGCCCGCCGCCCAGGCCGCCACCGCGAACGTGAGCTCGCCCGACGAGGCGCTGGTCTCCGCGCGGCGTCTGTATAACGAGGGCCGGTACTTTCAGGCTTCTCGCTACGCCTTTCTGGCCGGCGCGTCCGACCGCCTGAGGGGTGAGGCCTACTCGCTGATCACGGTGAGCCTGGTCCACGCGGGGCTCTACCAGTCCGCGGCCTATTTCTTCATCCGCACGCTGCAGGAGGGCGACCAGATCGCGGTTCGCCGCGCGCTGACGGTGACCGAGGCGCTCTTCAGGCACGTCGACGGCGACCTGTTTCGCCGCTACCTGATCCGCCGCACGCAGCCGGGAGACTACGACGCCTCCAACCGCAGCGCGTTTGCCTATGCCGTGGGCAAAGAGGCGCTCCTGAGGGGCGACGAGGCCGCGGCGGTCAGGCAGCTGGATTCGGTCTCGCACTCGAGCCCGCTCTGGCCTTTTTCGCTTCAGATCCGCGCGACGGCCAAGGCGATCCTGGGCGACTCAAACGGCGCCCTCCACGATTTTGAGGAGTGCGCCTCGCGCGCCGATTCGACCGCGAACCGCGATGGCGGGGACGATCAGTGGCTGGCGAGGGCCAAGGCCGAGGCTTCGGATCTCAAGGCGCGCTGCCAGGCTGGCGTCGCGCGCTCGCTCTATGAGCAAGGGCGTTTCAGGGACGCCGACAAGGCCTACGACGAGATCCCCAAGGCCTCGTTTGTCTGGACCGACATTCTGTTTGAACAGGCGTGGAACGCGTACGCCGAGCGTGAATACAACCGGACCCTCGGCAAGCTCGTGACCTACAAGAGCCCCGGGCTCAGCTTCGTGTTCAATCCCGAGGTGGATGTCCTCACGGCCCAGGCCTATCTGGCCCTCTGCCTGTACGGGGACGCCAACCAGGTGATCAACGCGTTCAACGGCAAGTACGAAAAGGTCGG
This sequence comes from Bdellovibrionota bacterium, assembly GCA_035495495.1. Lineage (GTDB taxonomy): Bacteria > Bdellovibrionota > UBA1018 > UBA1018 > JADZFF01 > JADZFF01. The sequence continues at coordinate 201 of DATJFU010000358.1, read as the reverse complement.
TAAGGACGTCAAGCGCTTTGTCGACACGACGGGACTCAATCTGCTGCCGTATTACGAGGCCGGCAAGAAGGCCATGAAAGGCCGCCTGCACCAGGCAGGGGACTTTGACCGCCTCATGAACCGTTTTGTCCGCGCCCCTTATTTCAGGCGCCTGGTCGACGCGGAGGAGTCGCTGCCCACCGAGCAGGCGGCGATTCGGCA
>DATJFU010000357.1:0-7395 GCA_035495495.1 Bdellovibrionota bacterium | reverse complement strand
GAGGATCAGCCGGGCGAGGGCATCAGCGATCTCCCAGTCGGATTCCTCAACGGGGACCGTCAAGCCGTGCTCGGGTGTGGGAAACAGGTCGCGGTTGCCGTCCACGCCGGTGGCCAGCACCGGGGTTCCCGCCCAACCCGCTTCGACCAGATTGATCGGGAGCCCCTCCGCGTCCGAGAGCGACATCAGGACGTCAAAGCCCGCCATCTCGGACCCCAGTCCTGAACGGTAGCCCATCCAGTGGACGCGGTCTTCGAGCCCCATCTCGCGGGTCATCGCGTGGTACTCGGCCTCGAGGGGTCCGGTACCAAAGATCACGAGGTCCCAGCGCGGAAGGTCGATGCCGTTCTCGCTCAGCTCACGAGCCACGTTCAACACGCGATCCAGGCGCTTCTCTCCGGCGATCCGGCCGGCAAAGCCGAGGACCACGGAGTCGTTGGGGATCCTCCGCTGAGCCAGGCCCCAGGATTCTTGAATCCGGGCCCGCTCCGACGGACGGTCGGCCATCACCACCTTGCGGCGGTCCACGCCGTTCAGGTGGACATTGACCCGCTCGGGGTCGAGACCCCGCTTGAGCAGTAGCTGCCGATCGGAGCCGCAGACCGAGAGAACGCGGTCAAACCCAGGCAGTATCCAGCGGGCGTAGAAGCCTTCGTAGAACTTGGGGACCCAGCCGCTGCGACCGCGGACCCCGTGGTGGGTCGAGACCAGGGCCCATTCACGTCGACTCTTGGGGCCGGACGCCTTCAGCACGTAGGTCGAAGCCTTGACGTCGTGCGAGTGCACCACGGAAGGCTTCAGCTCCTTGAGAACCTCGCGCAGGCGGCGGACGGCCCCGCCGTCGACCCGTGAGTGCACCTTGACCACTCGGGTGGGCAGGCCCAGAGCCTCGGCGTATTTCACCGGGCCGTCACAGGCATCACCCCTGCGCGTCTCGTAAAGAAACACCACGGTCACGGGCTCGCCCAAGGCCTTGAGCGCCGGGATCACGAGGGTCTCGGGACCGCTGACGATGCTGGAGTTAAAAACGTGGACGATCACGACGTCGTCTCCTGAACCGCTTTGCGCGCCGGTACTTCCGCCGAACCCTGCCCGATGGTCTTGATCACGCGGGCAGGATTGCCGGCGAGGATGCTGTTCGCGGGGTATTCGCCGCGGGTCACGACCGAGCCGGTGGCCACGATGCAGCCGTCACCGATCCGGGCGCCCTTGAGGACCGAGCAGTTGGCGCCGATCCAGACGTCGTCTCCGATCGAGACCGCGGCACCCGGAAAGCTCCAGAGCTCGGAGAGGCGGGGACCCACCGACCGCGGGGGCGGCGGCGCCAAGGCGGGCTTGAAGCCGTCCACGAGCTCCTCCATCTGCTTGCGACGCAGGGAGGGGTCCACCGGATGGGGATCGTAATCCTGGATGAACACGTTCCAGCTCGACAGAAAGCGCTTGCCAATGCGGACGCCCACTTTGGAGACGATCCGGACTTCGCCCAGGACCGAGCCTTCGCCGATCTCGACTTGGGCCTGACCGTAGGCCGCCACGGAGGCCTTCTCGTAAACGATGGAGTCGCGGCCCACGACGATCTTGCCGCCGGGGGCCTCGGCCACCAGGCTGCCCAGGCGCTGGATCCGGACGTTGGGCCCCATCTCGACGCCCTTGGCGTCGCCAAAAAGCCTGCGTCTCCAGTCGCCCAGGACAAAGAGGGCGTACTGCCTGAAGGCCGAGTACACGTGCCCCGGGCGCTTCATCAAGAGGTTCCAACCCTTTTTCAAGACGCCGTTCATGCGGTCATCTCCCGCGTGAGGCCGCGCCCGTAGAGCCCGATGTAGCTCTTGGCCATTCGGCCCATGGAGTAGCCGTCACGGATCCACTGCGACCGGTCCCAATGGCGGCGGTACTCGCTGCCGTCCGCGCGCTCGGCCCCGTAAACCACCTGCGACAGCAGCTCGGCCGAGGTCTCCGGATCAGCCACCGAAATCAGGGTGGAATGTTTACCCAAGAAGGCGTGGCCCTCGATATCCGACAGCACGGCCGGGAGGCCGGAGCCCATGGCCTCGATGGGACCGAGGGGCATCCCTTCAAAGTCCGAGCACGAAAGATAGACATCCGAGGACGAGAACCAGCGATACGGCTCGTGAGTACCGCCCGTAAAGACGACGCGGTCGGCGTCTGGCAGGCCCGAAGCCTGGGTCATGAGCTCATCCAGCAGATCCGGGTGCGTGGCTGGTCCAACCAGGATCAGAGCCGACCTGCGGCGCACCTGGGGATCCATCGCCGCCCAGATCTTGAGCGCGTGGGCCTGGCCCTTTACCGGATGGATGCGGGCAAGGTAGAGGATCCATGATGCGCCTTGCAGCTCCTTGAGACGAGCCCTGACGGCGGCGTCTTGCACCGACTCGATGAGCCCCTTGCGGGCCTCGATCTTCTCGGCGCGTGAGGCAATGGGCTTCTGCGGAAACGAAACTCCGTTCTGAACCAGGCGCACGCGCGAGGGCGGCAACCCGAGCTCTCCGTAACGGCGCTTGGTGTCCTCCGAGACGACCGTGAGCTCGTCCACGAAGAACGTGAAGAACTTTTCGTACGTGCGGTAGCGCTTGGCCCTGGCCAGGTGGACAAAGCTGTGCTGGGTATGCACGAGGCGGACGCGGCCGAGAAGCAGGGCCTTGGCGGCCGCGGCGTAGATGAGTCCGTTGAGGTCATGCGAGTGCAGGACGCGAACGTCCTCGCGAAGCACGATCTTGATGAGTCTCAGGACCGCCTTGATCGAGAACCCGCGGCCCTTGAGAAACGTGTCGACCGGGATGCCGGCCTTGCGGAACTCGGGCAAGAGGCTCATGTAGCCACCGCCGGCTTCGCGCTGCTCGTAGGCGAAGACGCGCGGCTCCCACTGACCGGTGGCCTGATACTCCAGGCACAGGTTGAGGATCATCTTCTCGAGCCCGCCCATGCCCAGGTACTGGGTCACCATGAGGACCTTGCGCTCGCCCGTCGCGGCGCCGAAGCGCAGCACGGCCGCGAAGTACGCCAGGGCGAACACCGGCCCGACCGCCAAGAACCAGCGGACGTCCGAAGAGAACAGGGGATGTATCGCGACCGAAATCGCCGAGAGGGCGAGGCTGATGGCGCCGAACCGGGCAAAGGGGCCAAAGGGCAGAAACTGATTGAACTTCCACCCCGTGCTGCGGTGCACGTAGATCATGGCGTAGATCTTCATCACGCCCCGCGAGAACAGCGCGCCGGCCAGGGCGCCCATGGGGCCCCAGAGGCGGACGCCGGCAAAGCAGAGACCCAGCGAGAAGATCGAGAAGAAGAGAAAGTTGTTGAAGATCCAACCACCCTGGCCGCGCGCGCGCGGAACCGAGTCGTATGGCAGGACCAGCATCAGGTACGAGATCGCGTACACGCGGAGGTAAACCGCCGCCGACGCGTACTTGGCCGTGAACAGCAGGCTGACAATGCCGTCGGCAAAGACCACGAGACCCGCTACCGCGGGCAACACCAGAAACGCGAGCTGCTCGATGCCCTTGCGATAGAGCGCGGCCGCGCGCGGAGCACCGTCGGCCTCGGAGAACGCAGCGGCCATCTGAGGGATCATCACCCGGGTCACCGACTGCTCGATGATGAGCAGGGGTGGAATGCTGAGGCAGCCCAACGTGTACACCGCGAAGTCCGCGGCGGCGATGTGCGTCGACAGCACAAACTGATCGGCGTTGTTGATGAAGATGCCAAAGATCCACGCGGTCGCGACGGGGAGCGCGTACTTCCACACCGACCTAAAGGCTTCTGAGTCCCAGACCGCCTTGACCAGACCCAGGCGATAGGCCACGGCGTAGCCGATCATGGTCTTGATCAAGATCATCGACGTGTGGGCAATGAGCACGGCGCCCAAGTCCCGCGTGATCGCCGCGGTCACGAGCATGCTGCTGGTGCGGAGGGCGTCGAACCCGGACAGAAACAGGGCGCCCGTCCAGATGCGGCCAGTGGCGATGGCCGCCTCCTCAAAGAACATGTTGCCGACGGCGCCGAACAGAGCCAGGGCAAAGAGGTGCGAGTACTGCATCGGCCAGCCAAAGCGTGCCGAGACGACGCCGCCCAGGCCAAAGGCGAGGGCCGCGCTCAGAAGGGCCGAACCCAGAATCGAGTACGCCGAGATCTGCAGAGCGCGGTCGCGCTTGCCGCTCTGTCCGGCCCAGTAGGCCAGGCCGCTCACGATGCCGGGAGCGAGCGAGAAAGCGGGCAGAATCCCGATGTATAGAAAGAAGATCTTGAACTGGCCGATCTGATCCTGGCTGAGCAGGCGCACGAGCACGAGCGGCAAAGCCATGTTCACGAGCGACGCCACGCTCGACAAGATCGAGATGGGCCAGTGAGATCTGATGCTTTGCGTCATCTTATGGGACATGGGTTCTACCGCGTCTCTGAATTCTGGTCTCAACCTATTGTTTGGGTCCCAACGGGCCACGAAGGCTCCCGCCGGCTCCCTGTCCACCCGGAACGGCCACCTGTTTGTGCTCCTGACCCAGCATCATCACCTTGAGGGTCTTGAGCACCACGAGCACGTCGAGTTGGGGGGACATGTGTTGAATGTAATAGAGGTCGTGTTCGAGCTTGAGCTTGGATTCTTCGACCGAAGCCGCGTAGCCCGACATCACCTGCGCCCAGCCGGTGATGCCCGGACGGACGTCGGTGCGCATGGAGAACAGCGGAATCGCCCGCTCGAGGTCCACGCAGAACTCGGGGCGCTCGGGGCGCGGGCCGATAAAGGACATCTCGCCGCGCACGACGTTCCAGAGCTGCGGGAGCTCGTCGAGACGCACCTTGCGGATCAGCTTGCCGATCGCGGTCGTGCGGTCGTCGTTCTTGGACGCCCACTGGTGTCCGCCGGCCTCCGAGTCCATGCGCATGCTGCGGAACTTGACGAGCTTGAACGTCTTGCCGAGATAACCGGTGCGGGTCTGCACGTAGAACACGGGACCCGGACTCGACATCTTGATGGCCAGAGCGATGAGTCCCAGGATCGGCGAGAGCAGAACCAGCAAGACGCCGGCCACGAACGGCTCGACGAGGGTCTTGGTGAGCGAGTACGCCCGGAGGGGCGTCGTCTGCAGCGTCGCGCCGGTCACGTAGGTCCAGAGGTCGATGTCACCCACGGGAATCCGTCCGGTGAGCGACGCCGAGATCCGGCGGCGGTCCACGATCGGCACGCCCGCGAGGTGCGCGCGCACCAGCAGGCGGTCGGCCTGCATTTCGCGAACCGCGCCGCGCGAGAAAACGATCAGGTCCACGCCAGCGCCGCCGGAGCGCAGAATCAAACGGGCGGCGGTCGACTTGGACAGAAAGATGATGAACGGAGTGAGGCCGACAGCCGCGAACTCGGCGCGGATCGCGCGTTCTTCGTCGGGCAGGAGTTTGAGAAGGATGCGGGTGCGGCGGTCGTAGCGGTAGTGGTTCCAGTTCAAGAACCAGTACGCGGCGAACACGGCGCAGCCGAGCATCGGCACGGTCGTGATCAGCGTTCCCCAACCGATGGCCGACATGCCGGTGGAATAGCGAACCGCCGCAGATACGATCATCCCGGCCGGCACCATGGCCATGGGCATGTAGATGACCTGCCCCAGCTTGGGGAGATAGCGGATCGGGTTGAAAAAGCCGTACGTGCGCAGGAGCACGAACGACAGCGATCCGGCCGAAGCCGCGAAGATCAGCTTGATCCACCAGGGATGGGGCACGCCTCCGTGCACGCCGCCGGCGGCGGCCAAAAAGCTCAGAGCCAAGAGGATGCCCAAACCCACGAGGTCTTCACTGAAGTCTAATCTGCGTTTGAACGTGTGGTTCATCTCCAACCAGCCCTTTCCGGCGTGCGAACGGTCAACAAGTAGTAGGGGGCAGAAAGCGATGCGAAAGCGGCGTCGGCCAGCCCCAAGAGCGACCGACGCAGGGGCGAAATCATCAAAGCTGCGAGGCCCGCCGCGGCGACCGCCACCGGCAGGGCGTTACCCGCAAGCGAGCACGCGGCTGCGAGGGCGGCCACTCCGACGAGCAGGGCCCAATACGCCCAGAAGACGCGGAACACACGCCGCAGGGCGAGCACCGCGGCCGTCGCGCTCTGGCCCCAAAGCCTCGGCAGGATGGCGCGGATCCACTGAATGTTGCCCATCACCATGCGGCGGCGGCGGCCGAACTCGCGGGGAGGCGCCTTGCCCTGAGCGGCGAGAGCGGCCTCTTGCCCACCGTCGTGCACGCCGACTTCGGGGGCGTACCGGATACGGGCCTGAGGAAACAAAAGACGGAGCGAAAGCGGAACGACGACGTCGTCGTTGAGCCAGGGCGCGAGACCGAGCTCGTCGAGAGCGGCCATCAGCTCGGCACGGCGATACATCACCGTGGCGCCATGGATGCTCACGGGGCCGCCCGCGGCGGACTCGATGGACTTGAGGTGACGCTCAAACGCCCAAAGCACGCGCTCGATGGAGCCCGCTTGGGGATTGCGGTAGGTCGGCGCCACCGCGATCGTGCGCGCGTCGGCGCAGAGGGGCAGGCTGTTTACCAAAAAGTCTTCGGGCCACGCGATGCCCGCATCACCCAGCACGACCCAGTCGGCGTCGGCGCTGGCGCGCACGAGTTCGACGAGAGTGCGCCACTTGCCTTGATTGGGGTCGAATTCGATCACCTCGGCGCCCAGGTCTCGCGCGACGCGCGCCGATCCGTCTGAGCAGCCGTCGGCGCCGACGCGCACCACGAATTCCACCTGGGAAAATTTCCGCGACGCGAACCGGATCGCGCGAACCATGGAGCCGATGCTGCCAGGGAGCGACGCTTCTTCGTTGTGGGCCGGGACGAGCACCGCGACCTTGCGGGGCGAAACGCGCGCGGATCCTGGCAGGAGCGCGGCGGACGCACGGCGGCGCTCCGCCACCCAAGCCACCGCGCGGCCCAGGAGGGGAAACAACCAGGTCATGCCGAGAAGTCCCAGCAGACCCAAGAGAAGTGCGCCATTCAGCATGGCCGAGGTCATATAATAGCCCAGTGCGTTACGCAATCGTCGAACCGTTCAGTCTGTTATTATGAGGGGAATGTGAATGCCCCCGAAGGCCCCAGAGACGAGCCGAAATGCCCCAATGGTCAACCACGAGAGAGACCACAAACCCCCCTGAAACTGGAATAAAGTTCTGTTAGACACCTTTGACGCTACGAGTTATGCCCAGTTCCGTTCAAACGGTGAGCAAGAGCTGAACCAGCGCCGTTGAAGCCCGAAAATGGGGCGACGCGTTGAGTGAATGAGTCGGGTAATATTGGTTCAACTGAGAAGGTGGATGGATGAAATTCTTGGTCACAGGCGGAGTGGGATTCATCGGCACGCACCTTTGCCAGAGCCTCGCGGCCGACGGCCATGAGGTCGTG